>JALUZN010000088.1 GCA_027011835.1 Draconibacterium sp.
ACCGTCAACATTCCAGAAATGGCAAATGTTGGCGGTTATTTAATTAAAGACGGTTGAATAAAAAATATCATCATGAACATTAGCAAAGAAAATATCGACGATGTAAATGCGGTAATTAAAGTGCTTATCGAAAAATCTGACTACGAAAAAGAGGTAGCAGGAAAACTTAAAGAGTATCGTCAACAAGCCTCTATTCCGGGGTTCAGACCTGGAAAAGCTCCGGCAGGACTTATTAAAAAACGCTATGGAACAGCCGTTTTAGTTGATGAAGTGAATAAAATTCTTTCAAAAAAATTATCACAATATCTTGTTGAAGAAAAACTGAATATTTTGGGAGAACCTCTTCCGAACGAAGAACAACAAAAAGCGATTGACTGGGAAAAAGATGATAATTTCGAGTTTGTTTTCGATATTGCTCTGGCTCCCGAAATTAACGTTTCGCTCGATAAAAGAAGCAAATACAATTATTACAAAATAGCTGTTTCCGACGAAATGATTGACAAGCAGGTTGAGAACGCTGCCATGCAACTGGGGCAAAATGTTCCGACTGATGTTGCCGTTGAAAACAGCACCGTTCGCGGAAATTTTGTACAGCTCGATGCCGAAGGAAATGAAGTTGAAAACGGAATTAAACCCGAGAATGTAGCTGTTGCCGTTGATATGATTAAAGACGAAGAGATTAAAAAATCGTTTATTGGTTGTAAAAAAGACGACATCATTATTTTCGACCCCGTAAAAGCGTTCGAAAACAGAGTTGAGATTAGCCATATGTTAAATATTTCGAAAGAAGAAGCCGAAGTATTAAACAGCGAATTTAGGTTTACTGTTACCGAAATCCTTCAATTCGAAAAAGCAGAATTGAACGAAGAGCTTTTCAAAAAACTGTATGGCGAAGAGACCGACATAAAAACAATGGACGATTTCAGAGCAAAAGTAAAAGATGAAATTGCTGCCGGATTGGTACAATCATCTGACTACAAATTTGCTATCGATGCCCGCGATACTCTGGTTGAAAAAAGTAAGATGAAATTACCCGAAGCATTTCTGAAACGTTGGTTAATTGCAGTAAACAAAGAGTTAACCGTTGAGCAGGTTGAAAGCGAATTCGATGCTTTTATTAAAGACCTCGAATGGCAACTTATTAAAGATAAAATTGGAGAAGAAAACGATATAAAAGTTACTCCGGAAGAGGCCAACGATTTTGCAAAACAGATGGCCCGGGCACAATACAACCAATACGGAATTTACGATATTCCCGACGAACAACTCGAATCGTTTGCTAAAATGCTGATAGAGAAACCGGAAGACAAAGAACGTATTTACAAGAAGCTTTTCGAAGATAAAGTAGTTTCTGTTGTAAAAGAGAAAGTGTCTATTCAGGAAAAAGAGATAAGTCAGAAAGAGTTCGACGAAATGATGAAGTAAACTCTTTCGAAAAGAAATATTTTGCTGAAAGAATCAGCAAGCAACTTTTTTGTAACTTTGTAATTCGTTTTTTAACGAAATTTGCAAAGTTACTTTTTTTTAAAGTCAAAAAGTTATTACAATGGAGAACAACAACGAATTTAGTAAATATGCAGTTAAGCACGCAGGCATCAGTAGTATAACAATGGACCGGTATACATCGGTTTACGGAAACTATATTTCGCCAACCATTATTGAAGAACGCCAGTTGAACGTAGCTTCTATGGATGTTTTTTCGCGATTAATGATGGACCGGATTATTTTTCTCGGTGTACCAATCGACGACACCGTTGCCAATATTATTCAGGCACAGTTACTTTTCCTGGAATCGACCGACCCCACAAAAGAGATTCAAATCTATTTTAATTCTCCGGGAGGCTCGGTGCATGCAGGATTGGGAATATACGACACCATGCAATATATAACTGCCGATGTAGCAACAATTTGCACCGGAATGGCCGCATCAATGGCCGCAGTACTTTTAACCGCCGGAACAAAGGGAAAACGTTCGGCACTGAGACACTCGAGAGTAATGATTCATCAACCGATGGGTGGCGCTCAGGGACAAGCATCTGATATTGAAATAACAGCCCGCGAGATTAAAAAAATTAAAGACGAACTTTACGCAATTATTGCTGATCACTCGGGGCAACCAATCGAACAAATTGAAAAAGATTCGGATCGCGACTACTGGATGACCTCGGAAGAGGCAGTAAAATATGGAATGATTGATGAAATATTAGTTCGTAATAAAAAGTAATGGCAAAAAAGATTAACACCGATAAATGTTCGTTTTGCGGGCGCGAGAGAAAAGAGGTTGACCTCTTAATTGCCGGAATTAGCGGGCACATCTGCGACCGGTGTGCCGAGCAGGCTCACTCTATTATTCTCGAAGAGATAAAAAAAGAGAGCTCGTTCGACCTCAATTCGGTTAAACTTTTAAAACCCCGCGAAATAAAAGAATTTGTCGATCAATATGTTATCGGACAAGATAAGGCGAAAAGAGTTTTAGCCGTTTCGGTTTACAACCACTACAAACGACTTACTCAACGTATCGACGACGACGAAACCGAAATAGAAAAATCGAACATTATTTTGGTAGGAGAAACCGGAACCGGAAAAACATTGCTGGCACGAACAATTGCCCGTATGTTACACGTTCCGTTTACCATTGTCGATGCAACAGTACTAACCGAAGCCGGTTATGTTGGCGAAGATATAGAGAGTTTATTAACCCGGTTGTTGCAAGCTGCCGACTACGACGTGGAAGCGGCGCAACGGGGAATTGTATTTATCGACGAGATTGACAAAATTGCCCGTAAAAGCGATAACCCGTCAATTACGCGCGATGTTTCGGGCGAAGGCGTTCAACAAGGACTGCTAAAACTATTAGAGGGAGCAATTGTAAATGTTCCTCCACAGGGTGGACGAAAACATCCGGAGCAAAAACTTATTCCGGTCGATACAAAAAACATCCTCTTTATTGCAGGAGGTGCTTTCGATGGAATTGAACGGAAAATAGCAAACCGTTTAAATACAAAAGTTATTGGATACAGCGCAGCAAAAGAGGCCGACCGTATTGAACGAGAAAATCTTTTGCAATATATCTCTCCTCAGGATTTAAAATCGTTCGGACTAATTCCCGAAATTATTGGCCGGTTGCCTGTGCTTGCTTACCTCGACCCGCTTGACGAAAAAGTTTTGCGTAACATCTTAACTGAGCCTAAAAACTCAGTAATCAGACAATATAAAAAATTGTTTAAAATTGATGGAATTAATCTCGAATTCGAAGAAGATGCGCTGCAATATATAGTTGACAAAGCAATTGAATTTAAATTGGGAGCCCGAGGATTACGGTCTATTTGCGAAAGCATAATGAACGATGCAATGTTTGACGCTCCGTCCGAAAAAATAGACAGTTTATTTATCTCGAAAGAGTATGCTGAGGGGAAAATAGACAGGTCAATAATTAAGCGACTTAAAGCAAGTTAACAATATAGATACCGGATTTTGTCCGGTATTTTTTTATCATGAAAAAAACAAAACTTTATTATGAAAAAAACGATATTTCTGGCCCTGTTTTTATCTTTTAGTTTATCACTGTTTGCTCAAATAGATGTTCTGAATGAATCGAAAAGCGATTTCGATAACCGAATGCAATGGTTTACCGATGCAAAATACGGAATGTTTATCCATTTCGGGTTGTACAGCCAGTTGGCAGGCGAGTGGAAAGGGAAAAACTACGACGGTTACGCCGAATGGATAGAAGCAAATGCCGACATCCCCTCGCAGGTTTATGCCATGCTTACAGCAACTTTTAATCCCGTAAATTTCGATGCCGATTTTATTGCAAAAACCGCAAAAGAGGCCGGAATGAAATACATTGTTATAACTACAAAACACCACGAAGGCTTTTGTTTATGGGACAGCAAATACACTACTTTTGATGTTGCCAGCACACCATTTAAAGGACGCGATATTCTTGCCGAATTAAGTGCAGCATGTAAAAAATACGATTTGCATTTCGGGACATATTATAGTATTATCGACTGGCATCACCCATCGCAAGAACGTAATATAGACGGAGATGACCTTTGGGGACACTGGGGAAATATTCGAATGAAATCGGGGAAAAAGGCAGAGTATATTGCTTACATGAAAAACCAGATTAAAGAGCTGATTGAAAATTACGATACCGATATTCTCTGGTTCGACGGTGATTGGGTTTATTGGTGGGACATGGCCTCGGGCGAAGATTTATACCAGTATATTCGCAAATTAAAACCCAGTATTATTATAAACAACAGGGTTGCAAAACGTGCAATTTTCAAAAAAGATTTTGGTACTCCCGAACAGGAACATCTCTCGGATGCGGTAGAGTATGATTGGGAAGCCTGCTACACAATGAATAATTCGTGGGGATTTAAAAAGAGCGATACCGATTGGAAAGATGCTGATACAGTTTATAATAAACTGAAAGAGATTAACTCGAATGGTGGAAATTTATTGTTGAATATTGGACCAAAAGGCGATGGCTCGGTTCCCGAAGAGTCGGTAAAAATTTTATTGGAAGTTGGAAAGAAATTAAAGAAATAGAGATTTTAACGGCTCACTTCATAGGGATTTTTAGCAGTAGAGATAAAAACACAAAAATGGGTAAATTCAATAATTGGATTTACCCATTTTTATGTTTGGGTTGTTTCCGATTCAGATTTCGGCTGTTTTGGTGTGGCAAAGTTGACCAAACAGGACATATTTTTCCTATCTGTTTGAAGGTTTTAAGCAGATTTTAATTTTTTATGCTGACACTATCCCAGAAAGTGAGTAAAGTGTATTTTAATCAACTTTGGAGTTGGTGAAATTTTTAAAAGGCTAATTATGAGATGTATACACTTTGCGAATTAGTTCCCCATTTTTATCTGACTGCTGATTTTATCGTTTTTTGCCTGATGGTTCATTTTCAGCGTATAAATCATTGCTTCAACCTGGCGCAACAAATTGCGTTTGTCTTTGCTTGGCGCATAAATATAGCCAAAGGCAACTACTACCCGTTGGTTGGTTGCATCGAGTTCGGCAAGTTCGATGTAGGGACCACCCATAAAATCGTTTTGTACCCGCCACAATCCACGCATTTCTGATGCGTAATTTTTGTTGTGCTCAAAAATGTTAAATGTCTGTTTAACTCTTTTTTCGGTGGTCATATAACTCCCTTTTGTTGGCCCGGGAACATCTTTCCGTAAAACACTATCGCGGTAGTGTACTAAATAATCGACCGTAAAAATGCTGTCGGAAGCATACGGAATTGTATATAATATTATGCCTTGCGAAATTTCGGGAGTTTCGTATCTGAACCAGATAAAGTTCTTTTTTTGCTCGCTAATAACAAAGCCCGGAGGTACATGCATGGTAACCCCAAAATCTTTTTTCAGTACGTTATAAACCGATTTCTCGTAGAACTTTTTATAATTCATTGTAAATCGTTCTTTTTCGGCTGCAAGAAAGTACGATAATATTTTATTGCTGTTTTTATTAAATAGTTCAATAAATCTTTTTGGAGTTTTTGCCTTTATCTGTACTGTTGCCTGCGGATATGCCCAAACATCGTCGGTAAACGAAATGCCTTCTTTTTTTACATTCTCCGAGATACTGGTTTGAATAATGTTTCGTGTGCTCTTGAAAATACTTTTAAATGCAGCATTCGGAACATGAATTAAATCGAAAACGGGTTCGTCTTGTGGCAGACCCACATGCGACTGTGCCAGTGTTTCGCGAATTGTTTTTCCCGGCGTGCCTTCCCACAATTCATCGGAAATTACAACAACTAACTCTCCCGATTTCCCGGTAATGTTTTTATGAATGGTTTTCCCGTCGTTTTTACACGATTGTAAACTTATTACAGTGAGAACCAGTAAAAACAGAACAATGATTTGTGTGCGCATTTTATTCAAATTTAAGGTTTAATACAACTGCCTTTATCAAAAACCTTACCAGTATTGAAAATGGCATAAAAAAATCCCGATTCTGAAAAAGTTTCAGAAGCGGGATTCTTTTTTATAGGTTACCGACAATTAACTGTCAATTTTTTCAGTCTTCGAGTTGCTTTTTTCAGGTTCATCTTCTTTTGTCGCATTTTTAAACTCTTTCATTCCCTTTCCGAGGCCTTTCATAAGCTCCGGAATTTTACGTCCGCCAAAAAGTAAAAGAACAATTATAAGTATTATTATTACTTCTTGTGGTCCTACAAATCCTGCTATTATAAATAAATTCATATCAAAAAAGATAAAATTGGTTTTCTACAAAAATAGAACTTTTTTTTAAAAAGTTCCGTTAATAATTTTTATTATATCGTTTGCGTTTGCATAAAGTACCAAAGCTAACAATAAAATCATTCCGGCAATTTGTGCATACTCTAAAAATTTCTCATTTGGTTTTCTACCGGTTATCATTTCTCCCAGCAAAAACATTACATGTCCTCCATCTAATGCCGGAATAGGCAGCAGGTTCATAATGGCCAGAATAATAGAAATAAATGCAGTCATATTCCAAAACGAGTACCAGTCCCAGTTTCCCGGGAAAATATTCCCAATGGTTGCAAAACCTCCCAACGACTCGTATCCCTTTGTTTTTTTGTTAAATATTAGTTTAAACTGTTTCAGGTAATCTTTTGTTGTTTGAACGCCGCGGTTTATTCCGGCCGGTATAGAAGCAAAGAACCCATATTTTATTGTTTTGAGTTTAAAAACTTCGGGGGTGTTAAAAACCGGATAAAACCCGATTTTGCCATCTTCGCCAACGGTAACTTTTTTTGTTATTAAACTACCGTTTCGCTCGAGTTGCATCTCAATCTCTTTCCCTTTTTTTGAATTGAGATAGTGCGAGAACTCATCGTAATAGTCGAATGATTGACCATCTACTTTTTTCAGAATATCGCCTTTTGTTAACCCTGCAACATTTGCAGGCGAGTCTTTTATTACTTTACCAACACTGTGGTTGAATGGGAATCGCGGATTAATAATCGATTTACTTTTCAGTAAAAGCGCCAAATCTTCGTCGCTTATATTAATATCTACTTTTTCTCCGTTTCGCTCAACTTGTACGGTTTTTACATTGTCTAAAACAATGGTTGGAACAATTTTATTAAAGTTCTCGATATACTTATTGTCAACCGTTAAAATTTTATCTCCATTTTGAAATCCGATTTTTTCTCCGACTTCATTTACCTCAATCCCGAATTTTGCATTCTCGGTGGGCAGGTACGATTCGCCCCAGGCGTACAAAATACCGATGTAAATAACCAGTGCAGTTATAAAATTCATAATTACCCCGCCAAGCATAATCAAGAGTCGCTGCCACGTTTTCTTCGAACGAAATTCCCAGGGTTGTGGCGGTAGTTTCATTGCCTCTTTGTCCATCGACTCGTCTATCATTCCTGAGATTTTCACAAATCCTCCCAGTGGCAGCCAGCCAATTCCGTATTCGGTATCGCCTTTTTTAATTTTGAAAAGCGAAAACCAGGGATTAAAAAACAGGTAAAATTTTTCGACCCGGGTTTTAAACAGGCGGGCAAACATAAAGTGCCCAAATTCGTGCAGTACAACTAATAACGAAAGGCTTAAAAGCAGTTGTGCTGTTTTTATTAGTATCGTTTCCATTAATTTTTTCTAATCTTCTATTAACAATTTTGTTACTCTCCTTGCTTCTGCATTTGTTTCAATCAAGTCGTCTAAACTTGGTTTTTCAATAAATGCAATGTTGTTCATCGCTTTTTCGATTGTCTCCGACATTTGTAAAAAACCTATCTTTTTCTTCAGAAAAGCATCTACAACTACCTCGTTAGCAGCATTTAATATGCATGGTTTATTGCCGCCAAAATCGAGTGCTTCGTAAGCGAGTGCAAGGTTACGAAAAATTTTTGTATTTGGCGGCTCGAAACGCAACGTTGGATAATCTAAAAAATTGAACCGCTGATAGTTATTTTTTATACGATATGGAAACCCGATTGCATATTGAATGGGCAGTTTCATATCGGGCAGTCCGAGCTGTGCTTTCATCGACCCGTCTTCGAACTGAACCAGCGAGTGGACAATTGATTCGGGGTGAACAATTACATCGATTTTCGATGGAGCAAGCCCAAAAAGCCAGTGTGCTTCAATTACTTCAAATCCTTTGTTCATAAGCGTTGCCGAGTCGATGGTTATTTTGTTTCCCATTTCCCAGTTGGGATGTGCTAACGCATCGTTAACCGTTACGTTCCGAAGTTCATTTTCTGTTTTTCCACGAAAGGGGCCTCCCGAGCAGGTGATGTAAATTTTTTCAACAGGGTTCATAAACTCGCCTGCCAAACATTGAAAAATTGCCGAATGTTCCGAGTCGACCGGAAGAATTTCAACTTTTTTCTCGTGTGCTATTTTTGTTATTATTTCGCCGGCAACCACCAACGTTTCTTTATTGGCAAGTGCAATGTTTTTGCCTGCTTTTATTGCGTGATATGTGGGAATGAGACCTGAATAGCCCACCATAGCTGTCAGTACCAAATCAACACTCTCCATTTGCACTACCTGGTTAATGGCATCGGCGCCGGCATAAACTTTAACGGGCTCGTTGGAAAGTGCATCGGCAACCTGTTTGTATTTTTGTTTGTTAGCAATTACAACGGCGTTTGGCTGAACCTTTTTTGCCTGCTCGATTAATAAATTTACATTGTTGTTTGCGGTTAAAACCTCAACCTCAAATTTGTCGGGGTTGTGCGAAATAACGTCGAGCGACTGTGTGCCAATGGACCCCGTTGATCCTAAAATAGCTATTCTTTTTTTCATAAAACTAAAAATCGATATACTGTTGAGGATTTAATGCCGTGCCGTTATACCAGAGTTCGAAATGCAGGTGTGGCCCGGTAGATAATTTGCCTGTGTTGCCAATTATTGCAATGGCTTCGCCGGCTTTAACTTTGTCGCCGGTATTTTTCAGCAGCTCGGCATTGTGTTTATAAACCGAAATTAAATTGTTACGGTGTTGAATATAAATTACATAACCGGTTTCCATTGTCCACCCCGAGAAAATTACCGTACCTTCCAAAACCGCCGAAATTACGGTGTTTGGTTTGCTTACCAAATCGACACCAAAATGGTTTGAGCTTGAATTAAACTTGTTGGAAACAACTCCTTTAACCGGCACAAAGAAATGAATCTGATTCAGCCCTTCTGTTTTATCTTCTTCGGGTTTTATGGAAAGACTCAGCTGCTCGGCCAATAACTTATCCTGAAATACAGAGTCGTGATTGTATTTTTTCAGGGTAACATCGTTCGATTTTATTGCGGTATTTAAATTCGAATTATCTTCAGGAACTTCCCCCTCAACAATGGCTTTAATTCCCTTAAAAAATGCATCTCTTTTGGCCAATTCATTTTCGAGCGAATCAACTTTCAGGGCATTTTCAATAAGCATTTGCCGGTATTCGGCTTTTGGATAACCCGGAATGTATTCGCGTAATCCGGTGGTTGCAATTAACAAAATAACCAGTATTACTATAATTGCCGACAATAAACTTGTTACGGTAAATACTTTTAACCGCGACAATTTCATACTCCAAACCGATTGGAAAGTTGTGTCGTTATAAATAATTAACCGGTATTTATCTTTTAGCTTACCAAAAAGCTTTTTTCTCTTTTTTTCTTCCACACCTTGCTTTTAAGGCTGCAAATTTAGTAAGAATTGATAAACAACACATTATTTATTTCTTTTTAACGCTTTTTAAAAGGGGTGCTAAAAGCTAACGAGAACTATTAATACTAAAATTCATTATGAAAGTCATAAATAATAATCGATTGAAAAGTTATATTTGTGCTTCATTAAAAAGAAAATAACTATGAAAAAATTTAATCTATTGCTGCTGCTTTTTGTATTTATTTACGGGTCGGCAGTTGCCGACGAGGGAATGTGGCTCCCCTCATTAATTCAGAAATTGAATATTGCCACAATGCAAAAAATGGGTTGCGAATTAAGTGCCGACGACATTTACAGCATAAACCATTCGAGCATTAAAGACGCAGTGGTAGCACTCGACCACGGTTCGTGTACTGCCGAACTTATTTCTAAAGACGGGTTATTATTAACCAATCATCATTGTGGTTTTGGCGAGATTCAAAGCCACTCGAGTGTTGAACACGACTATTTGCGCGATGGGTTTTGGGCAATGTCGAAAGATGAGGAGTTGCCAAACCCACGAAAAACAGTGTCGTTCTTGATTAGTATTGAGGATGTTACTGCAAAAGTTTTAGCCGAAGTTACCGATAAAATGAGCGAGGAGGAACGGGCAAAAGCTGTTCGGAAAGTCTCGTCGGAATTGGAGAAAGAAGCAAAAGGCGACACCCATTACGAAACGTATGTTCGTAGTTTTTTCAACTCGAATAAATATTTTCTTTTTGTTGTTGAAACGTTTAAAGATATTCGTTTGGTTGGAGCACCGCCACAAGCATTAGGAAAATTTGGCGGCGATACCGATAACTGGATGTGGCCCAGGCATACCAACGATTTTTCGATGTTCCGTGTTTATTGTGGTCCCGACGGAAAACCGGCAACATACTCGAAAGACAATGTTCCTTATCACCCAAAACATTTCTTGCCCATTTCGTTGAAAGGTGTTGAAGAGGGCGATTTTGCAATGATAATGGGATATCCGGGAAGTACAGACCGTTATGAAACTTCATTTGGAGTAAAAAATACAATGGAAGTTACCAATACAATTCGTATTGAAGTTCGCGAACAGCTGTTGAAAATTTGGGGCGATTATATGAAAACAAGCCAGAAAGCTCGTATTCAGTATGCATCGAAATATGCACGCAGCTCGAATTATTACAAATACAGCATTGGTCAGAATAAAGGATTGAAAAGATTAAAAGTTGTTGAAAAGAAACAGAACATAGAAAAGAACTTTACCGACTGGGTAAATGCTGACAATGCAAGAAAAGAGAAATATGGGAATGCATTAAAATATATTGAAGACTCGTATAAAGATCCGAGAAACGATAGAGCAATAACATACCTTTCGGAAGCGATGTTGCGCGGGCCTGAAGTTTTTATGTTTGCATATCGCGCCACCGGTTTGGCAGAGTTACTAAAAGAGAAAAACCCGGATAAAGAGAAAATTGCAAAAACTGCTGAACGAATTAAAAAGAGTCTCGATGGCTTTTATAAAGATTATAATGCCGCCACCGACCAAAAAGTGGTTGGAAAATTATTGAAAATTTATGCCGATGAAAATGCGGCTACTTATTATCCCGAATTCTTTAAAACAGTAAATAAAAAATACAAAGGAGATTTCGATAAATATGCCGAAAAACTGTTTCAAAAATCGATGTTTGTCGATAAAGATAAATTTACTGCATTTTTAAACAAACCGTCGTTAAAGGCACTAAAAAAAGATATGGCATTTGTTGCTGCAAGCGATATTGTAACAAAATACCGTGAAATTAGAGCTATGCTTGGCGAGGGCGAAAAAGACCTGGCCAAAGGCCGCCGCCTGTTTCTCGCGGGTCTAATGGAGATGGATAAAGACAAAATGTTTTATCCGGATGCCAACTCAACTATGCGTTTAACTTACGGAAAAGTTTTAGACTACATACCACGCGACGGTGTTAAGTATAACTACTTTACAACGGTTAACGGTTACCTCGAGAAAGAGATTCCCGGTGATGCCGAATTCGATGTTCCGGCAAGAATGAAAGAACTTCTTGTGGCAAAAGACTACGGACAGTATGCCGATAAGGACGGCTCGTTGCACGCTTGTTTTATTACCAACAACGATATTACAGGAGGTAATTCGGGCAGCCCGGTAATGAATGGCAAAGGAGAATTAATCGGGATAGCTTTCGATGGAAACTGGGAAGCAATGAGTGGAGATATTGCTTTCGAACCCGAATTGCAACGTTGTATTAATGTCGATATTCGTTTTGTGCTTTGGATGATAGATACTTATGCGGGTGCTACAAACCTTATCGACGAGATGGATATCAGAAAATAATGGTTTTATTCTGAAAAAATTTAAAGTAACCTCGTCAAAGTGTTGGCGGGGTTACTTATTTTAATTCTTGTTTTATGCTTGCAACTTATTCCTAACAAATGACACGACCAAAAATTACAATTTATACCGATGGAGCAGCCCGCGGAAATCCGGGGCCGGGAGGATACGGAATTGTTATGCTTTCGGGTGAGCACCGGAAAGAAATTTCGCAAGGATACCGGCACACAACAAATAACCGAATGGAATTGTTGGCCGTAATTGTTGCTCTCGAATCATTAAAAATTGAAGGTTCGGAAGTTACCATTTATACCGACTCGAAATATGTTGCCGATTCGGTAACAAAAGGGTGGGTTTTTAACTGGGTGAAAAAACGTTTTAAAGGCAAAAAAAATGCCGACCTGTGGATGCGTTTCCTCGAAATTTACAAAAAACATATCGTAAAATTTGTTTGGGTTAAAGGGCATGCAAACAATCCGTTAAACGAACGTTGCGACGAACTTGCCGTTGAAGCTTCTTTCGAGCCAAACTTGCCCGAAGACACAGGATACAAGCCTGAATAGCCGTAATTGCAATCACAAAAAAGAGGGAATTAGTTTATCTCCCAATACAATGTACTCCCTTTTAATTGCAGATAATCGAAATCGTACCTGTCGTAAATAAAGTTGATTGGGAAGAGTTGCAGGTAATTAACATTTTGCCCGTTTAACATGGCCGGTTTCCATTCTCCTTTTAATGTTTCAAATGCATTTATTGCTACTTCATCAACACTTTCGGCAAAGCCTTTTACAACTCTTACCCCCGATATTGTGCCATCGGTACGAACAACAAAGCCAACCACTATTTTCCCGTTTACATTGTCGCCACTTATTCCGGCCTTTTTAAATGCCTGAACAATATGTTGGTTTAAAATTTCTGTTCCGGGTTTAAAAAGGGGCACACTATCAACCGAATAGAAAATATTATCGGCATCTTTCTCTCCCGTTGGCAACCAGTTTTTATTCGAAATAAGTTCGTTGTTTTTATATTGCGAAACCGATTTTATCCGGCCGTTTTTATAAAAGTCGGTTATTTGCCCATCGAAAATTAGTGGAACTTTTGATGTGGAGAAACCGGTTCTTTTAATTCGCTCCTTTAACCAGTCGGTAAATTTCCACGTTCCGTTTTCCATTTTTTCAAAATGTCGCATAATTCGTCCCGAGAATTCGTCGCCTCTTATTTTTATCTTTGATATAGTATCCGACAAAACCGTTATTTTCTCGGAGAAAAGAAAATGCCACCCATCGTCATCCAATTTTGAAGTGATAACGGTAATTTTTTTGAAGATTCCGCGCTTTACCTTTTTTTTAATTACTGCTGTTTCATAATTACAGGTTTTACCATTTACACCAAAATAAAATGTGGTGTCGATTTGGCTAAACAGGAGGGTTGGGAAAAGAATAAGAAAAGTAGTTAAAAACGTTTTCATAGGTAACTATTTTATGAATCAGATATCTAATTTTAGTTGCTCGTTAAGCAATCTGAATGTCATTCGGTGGTATTTTGTTACACCGTATTTTTTTATTCCTTCGCGGTGTTTTTTTGTTGGGTAGCCCTTGTTTTTATCCCAATCGTAATATGGAAATTCGTTATGAATTTGTTCCATAAAATCGTCGCGATAGGTTTTTGCCAAAACCGATGCAGCAGCAATAGAGAGGAAACGTCCGTCGCCTTTAATCATACAGGTAAACGGAATATCGGTTTGCGGCCGAAAGCGATTCCCGTCGATGAGCAGATGTTCCGGTTTTATTTTGAGCTTTTTTACAGCGCGGTTCATAGCCGTAAACGATGCATTTAAAATATTTATTTTATCAATTTCTTCGTTTGTAACTGCTTCTACAGCCCACGCAAGTGCTTCTTTTTCAATAATTGGGCGAAGTTTGTAGC
The DNA here is from genome assembly GCA_027011835.1 of Draconibacterium sp. Taxonomy (GTDB): domain Bacteria; phylum Bacteroidota; class Bacteroidia; order Bacteroidales; family Prolixibacteraceae; genus Draconibacterium. The sequence goes on from JALUZN010000088.1 coordinate 13,907, forward strand.
GCTGTCTCTCGGTCAGTTTTTTCGAGTCGTTTAATAGGTCGTTTTTAAAGTCGGGAGGTAAAATAACTGCTGCCGCATAAACCGGCCCCGCCAAACATCCGCGTCCGGCCTCGTCGCAACCGGCCTCAATGGTGTCTTTTTTATGAAAAGGAAGTAGTTGTGTTTTTTTCATAAACCGTTATTCTTATTTTTCAACACACATTTTTTAATTTTATGCCGATTCTCTTTTCAAAACTTGAAAAATATTCCATTTATTATACAACGTATTGAATAAGGAAAAGAACCAATTTATTGCAAAGCTCTTTCAATACTCAACCACAGCAGCCGGGCAGTTTCGTCCCAGCTAAATTTATCTTTCTGAATATATCCTTTTGCTATTAAGTCGTTTTGTAAATCTGTATTGCCAGCCAATTTCAGCATTGCATTGGTTATCTGGTCTATTTTTAGCGGGTCGGCATATAAAACGGCATTTCCGCCAACTTCGGGAATTGAAGTAGTATTTGAACAGATAACCGGAATTCCTGCGCTCATCGCTTCAACAATTGGTATTCCGAAACCTTCGAAAAAAGGCACAAAAGTGAGTGCTGTTGCCGCCCCGAAAATATCGTGCAGGTCGGCCGAAGAAACGCGCCCGGTAAATACCACATCGTTTTTAAAGCGCATATTGTCGTAAACGTTGAAAATATCGCCGGTTTTGTGCATCTGCCCGCCCACAATTACCAGTTTCATTGTGTTGTCGACTACTGTTTTAAAGGCATCGAAAGCTCTTAAAAGTCCACTTATATTTTTACGTGGATGCAACGCTCCAACAAACAGAAAATACTCGGAGCCACCGGTGTATTTCGTTCTTACTTCAATTTTATTTTCATTCGAAATAGGTTCAAAAATCTGATTTATTCCGTCGTAAACTACATCAATTTTGTCGTAATCTACCTTAAACGAACGAGTAATATCCTCTTTCGAATAGAACGAAACCGTTGCAATTCGTTTGGCAATTCTTGCAAATTTCGGGAAATACTTGTTGTAGTATTTTGCCTTTAACCACGGTAAATCTTTTGGCCGGTGAACAAAGTTAATATCGTGTATTACTGCAAGTTGTGGTACTTTTGTGCGAAGCGATAAATAACCGTCGGGAGAGAGAAACAGGTCGGCATTGTATTTTTTTAATACCCGTGGAATTTGGTAGTCGAACCACAAATACCACAAAACAGGGTGGCGGGTGGGTGGCCCAATTACAACCGGAGTAATGTTGTCGGAAAAAATATAACTTTTGTCGTATGGCCGGTCGAAGATAAAAATAAACCGATGCTCGGGATGGTTAATGGTAATCCGTTTCAATGTTTCTAATGTAAACCAACCAATTCCTTCGAGTTTGCCTTTTAATAATAACCGGGTATTTACCGCTATAATCATAAAGTTTACTGTTCAATTTGTGGTAAATGTACAAAGTCTGAGCAAATATTTGCTACTTTTATCCGGTCAAATTAAACGAGTAACTTTTCAATATTTTAATTTTGAAACGCAAATTTGTAACCAATCTTATATTATTACTTTCGCTAAATCTGTTAATCAAACCGTTTTGGATTTTCGGAATAGACCGGCCCGTACAAAATCTTGTGGGCGACCAGAGTTACGGAATGTATTTTGCGCTTTTTAATTTCTCAATGATTTTAAATATTTTTCTCGATGTTGGAATAACAAATTTCAATAACCGGAATATTGCACAACACAATTTTTTACTTCGTAAACACCTTTCGAATATTGTTGGTCTGAAATTTATACTCGCCGGTGTTTATGCCCTCTTTAGCCTTTCTATTGCTGCAATTATTGGGTACGATAAAGTCCAGTTTCATCTGCTTTTCTTCTTGATATTCAATCAGTTTTTAATTTCGTTTACTCTCTATTTGCGGTCCAATATCAGCGGGTTGCACCTCTTCCGCACCGACAGTCTTATTTCGGTTCTCGACCGCAGTTTAATGATTGCTATTTGTAGTATTCTGCTTTTTACCGAAATATTAAATCAACCGTTTACCATCGAAATGTTTGTTTATGTGCAAACCGTGGCGTATTTGGCAACTGCGCTTATTACGTTTATGGTGGTATTGAAAAAATCGGGAAGAATAAAAATTCGTTTCAATCTGAAATTTTTTGTTGTGTTTTTGCGGAAATCGTATCCGTATGCACTGCTTATTTTGTTAATGTCGTTTTACAATCGGATTGATTCGGTAATGCTCGAACGTTTATTACCCAATCCGTTGGGAAAAGAACAGGCCGGAATTTATGCACAGTCGTTCCGGTTGTTAGATGCTGTTTCAATGTTCGGGGTGCTTTTTGCCGGGTTGTTGCTACCCATTTTTGCCAAAATGATAAAACAGAAAGAACCGGTGGGGCAAATGGTACAGCTTTCGTACACGCTAATTATTGTTCCGGCCATTATTATTGCCATCTCAAGTGTTTACTATCATAGCCAAATTATGAATCTTTTGTACACATCGAGCACCGAAGAGTCGTCGGGAATTCTTGGCGTTTTAATGATTGGTTTTACTGGAATTGCAACCACCTACATTTTCGGGTCGCTGCTAACAGCAAACGGCAGTATGAAACACCTTAATATAATGGCATTTACGGCAATGATTTTAAACATTGTTTTAAATTTTATTTTAATACCCCGTTTTCACGCTTTTGGCTCGGCGTATGCGAGTTTAATTACGCAGCTTTTTGCCGGTGTTACACAAATAATTCTGGTCTACTTTATTTTTAAGTTGAAATTTAATCCCGGTTTTATATTCAGGTTATTGCTTTTTGTTGGCGTTGTTGCCGTTTTAGGAACGGTTTCTAAAAATATCGACAATTGGTTGACAGGGTACCTGGTAATGATTTTTGCTTCGGTTTTCTTTGCTATTTTACTGAAATTGTTCAATATAAAAGATTTGTATCATATCATTCGTTAGGCACAGGCACGAGGAATGAAACAGAATGATACATTTGCTACAAGAAAACAGATAAATGAAAAGCCCACGCACAAATAGCCCATTTGTTTTTTTTGCCGACACACTGGCACACCCTAAAAAACACAAAAGAGAGCTATTTTTTAATCAACGCTCGGACAGAATTAAAAAAAGAAAAAGTAATTTTAAAAACTAAATAAAAGGACAAAAATAATAGATGAAGAACTTTAAAGAAAAGTCAGATAAAATATGGGAAGTTGCAAATCTTCTCAGAGGCGATTACAAAAGAGCAGATTATGGAAAAGTAATTTTGCCAATGACAGTGCTAAGGCGTTTGGATTGTGTATTAAAACCCACCAAACAAGCCGTACTTGATTACTTGCCAACAGTTGAAAAATTAAAAGAAAGTGCAAAAGACATTGCTTTGAACAAAAAAGCAGGGTTTAACTTTCATAACCGAAGTCAATTTGACTTTGATAAATTAATTGCCGACCCAAATAATATTGCAGTAAATCTTAGAAACTTTATTAACGGATTTTCTACAAGTGCAAGGGAGATAATTGAATATTTCAACTTTGACGACCAAATAGACCGTATGGACGACCCCAAAGCTGATATTCTTTTTCGTGTTGTAAAAGCATTTCAGGAAATAGACTTATCAGACGATGACCCAATGGTTATGGGGTACATTTTTGAAGACCTGATTAGACGATTCTCTGAACAGTCCAACGAAACAGCAGGAGAACACTTTACACCACGAGAAGTAATTCGTTTGATGGTTAATGTGCTTTTTAACGAAGACAGCGATACCCTGACCAAAGAGGGAATTGTAAAAACAATGTACGACCCTGCTTGCGGAACCGGTGGAATGCTTTCGGTTGCAGAGCAGTACTTGAACGAACTAAACACAAAAGCAGAACTTAAAGTTTTCGGACAGGAAATAAATCCTGAATCGTATGCAATTTGTAAATCGGATATGCTGATTAAAGGGCAAAATCCTTCCAATGTAAAATTTGGAAATACCTTTACGGTTGACGGATTGGAAGATGAAAAATTTGATTATATGCTTTCAAATCCGCCTTTTGGAGTGGACTGGAAAAAAGCACAAAAAATAATAAAAGCCGAACACGAAAACAAAGGAATGCGTGGGCGTTTTGGTGCAGGACTACCACGAATTAACGATGGTTCGCTACTCTTTTTGCAACATATGATTTCTAAAATGAAACCGGACGGAACACGAATAGGAATTGTATTTAATGGTTCGCCTCTTTTTTCAGGTGCTGCCGGTAGCGGAGAAAGCGAAATTAGAAAATGGATTATTGAAAATGATTGGTTGGAAACCATTATTGCTCTACCCGACCAACTATTTTACAACACCGGTATTTCAACATACATCTGGATTATTACCAACAACAAAAGTGCTGAACGTAAAGGGAAAGTACAGCTTATAAATGCCACAGGTGCAAAAGATGAAGAACTTGTGAGCGAAGGTAAGCTCGATAGTAACCGTTTTTGGCGGAAAATGGATAAAAGTTTGGGGAACAAACGGAAAAAGATTGTTGAAAACGGAACAGAAAACGGAATTGGTTTTATAACGCAATTGTATGGCAACTTTGAAGAAAATGAATTTTCAAAAATAGTACCTAATGAATATTTTGCTTACTGGCGTGTAACCGTAGAACAACCTTTAAAAGATGAAAACGGTGAAATTGTAAAAACCAAAGGCAAGCCCAAAGCAGATACAAGCTTACGAGATTATGAAAATATCCCATTCCTTAAAAAAGATGAAGAAGGAAACCTTGTACCGCAAACTATTGAAGAATATTTTGAGCGCGAAGTTAAACCACATTTGTCTGGTGCCTGGATTGATGAAAAGAAAACCAAGATTGGCTACGAAATAAACTTTACCAAATATTTCTACGAGTTTAAGCCCTTGCGTTCTCTGGAAGAGATAAAAGCCGATATTTTGGCATTGGAAAAAATGTCAGAATTGGGATTAACCCGATTGTTTGATTAAAGGATTACATTATGAGTGAAGAAATAAAAGATGATTTGACCTATAAAATAATAGGTTGTGCAATGAAAGTTCATAGCACACTTGGTAATGGTTTTCAGAAAGTAATTTATCAACGGGCATTGGCTATTGAAATGCGAAAACAGGGGATTGAATTTGAACGGGAACTGGAAATGCCTTTGTTTTACGAAGGTTACTCAATAGGAAGCAGGAGAGTTGACTTTTTAGTGGAAAACAAAGTAATGGTTGAGTTAAAAGCATTGGTTAAATTAGAAGATGTGCATTTGGCACAAGGTTTAAACTACTTGGTTGCCTACAAAGTAGATTTAGGTCTGTTGTTAAATTTTGGTGCACAAAGCCTTGAAATAAAACGATTAAGACACCCGAAAAACAAACAAAACCCTGCAAAACAAATCCAAAAATCAAATCATCCGAAAAATCCAAATTCTGACAAATGAGATACGAAAAATATAAAGATTCGGGCATTGAGTGGATTGGGGAAATCCCTGAGCATTGGGACGTAAAAAGATTAGCTTATGTTATTTCAGATAAATTACAATATGGTGCTAATGAAGTAGCTATTGAAGAAAATATAGAACATCCGAGATACATAAGAATAACCGATTTTGGAGCAGATGGAAAACTTAAAAAAGACACTTTTAAGTCATTACCTCCTGAAAAAGCTAGTGATTTCATTTTAAATGATGGTGATGTATTATTTGCACGAAGCGGAGCAACTGTGGGTAAAACATTTCAATTTAAAGATTATAATGGGAAAGCCTGCTTTGCAGGATATTTAATAAAGGCATCACCAAATCCAAGACAAATAATTTCGGATTTTTTATACCTGTTTACAAAATCAGGCTTATATGAAAATTGGAAAAATAGTATATTCAATCAGGCAACTATTCAAAATATAGGTGCTGATAAATATGCTTTTTTGTCTTTGCCAAAACCTTCAATCATAGAACAAACAGCCATAGCCAACTATCTCGACCGCAAAACAGCCGAGATTGACGAACTCATTGCCGACAAAAAACGCCTGCTCGAACTCTACGAAGAAGAAAAAACTGCCATCATCAACCAAGCAGTAACTTGCGGTATAGACGAAAAAGGTCAATTAAGGCAAAAGCCACAATGCCTGCCAGCCTCTGGCTGGAAAGATAGCGGTATTGAATGGTTAGGGGAAATTCCGGAGCATTGGGAGGTGAAAAGAATTAGACACGTTGCTCAGATATTCGGGAGAATTGGATATAGAGGATATAAAACAACTGATTTAGTCCCAAAAGGAGAAGGAGCAATAACAATTAGTCCATCAAATATGAAATCATATCATATGGAATTTGAAAACTGCACTTATTTGTCTTGGAAAAAATATGAAGAATCACCTGAAATTATGATTCATAATGATGACATTCTTTTTGTTAAAACTGGTTCAACTTATGGAAAAGTATCCTTTGTCAAAAACCTGCCTGAAAAAGCAACAATAAACCCACAAATCATTGTTCTAAAACAAATTTCTTGCAATAATAAGTTTTTGTGGTATGTGTTAAAATCTACAAATATTATTTATCAAGTAGAAAGAACAGTTGTTGGAGGTACGATTCCTACTATTTCACAAGCCAAAATTAATAACTATGAATTTCCAATACCTTCTAATGAAGAGCAAGCAGTAATTGTTTCATTTATTGATAATGAAAGAAATAGAGTTGATAAAGCAATAAATAAAGCAAAAAAACTAATTGACTTATTAACCGAATACCGCACCGCTTTAATCAGCGAAGTGGTAACGGGAAAGGTTAAAGTTATATAAATGCAATATTTTTTGCTTTTATATGTTTTTATTCTGTATATTTGAAAACTTTTTACAAAAACAGGACTTAAAATGATATTAGAGATACGTTTAAGTAATTTTTACTCAATTAAAGATGAAGTGGTTCTTGATATGCGTGCAGCAAATATTAAGAGTAAAAACGCCAAAGCACTTTCCGATAATGTTTTTTCGTTTGACGATACCGAAATACTAAAAACGGTAACTATTTACGGGGCAAATGCCTCAGGGAAAAGCAATATTATAAAAGCCATTCGCTTTTGTAGTATGATGATTCTGCATTCAGCAAATTACAATGAAAATACAATTTTTCCGTATCGTAAATTCAAATTTGCCAATTTCGAAAAAAAGCCCAGCACTTTTTTTATCAATTTTGTGGTTGATGGTATAGAATATGAGTATGGCTTTTCTTTAATGCAGGATAAAATTCTTACAGAAACTTTAAATTACTATCCCAAAGGAAGAATTAAGAAGATATTTGCACGAGACGAAAAGGCAGGCAAAACAAAAAAGGAAAAATACAGTTTCGGGTCGGAAATAAAACGCCCCTTAGATGTTGCAGCAAATACTTCTGCTAAAACTCTGTACCTGTCGCGTGCCAGCCAAATGGACAGAGATATTGCCAAAGAACTGTTTATGTATTTTAATAGCACTTTTATTTTGGCATATCTGGGGCATAATGCCAGTCAGGTTGATATATTATTCAAAACCTACAAAACACATTTGCTAAAAGCATTACAAATAGCCGATAGCGACATTGTAAATATTACCGTAAAAAAAATCAAAACACAAGGTAAATCGCTAAATGTTAGTTTTACAGGAACAGAATTAAAAGAAGCAAGAGTAGAAGATTCGATACAAGAACAGTTGCAAATAAAAACTTTTCATAAAACAGACCCCTCAAAAAGTTTCGATTTGTTTGCCGAAGAATCGGAAGGCACAAAAAAACTGTTTGTCATAATGTTAAGTGTTCTTGATATTATTGCTAATGATAAAATTCTTTTAGTGGACGAAATTGGAGAAAGCCTGCATACCGATATTATTGAGTATATTTTTAACCTGTTTAGGGCAAGTAATAAAGCTCAATTGATTTGCACAACTCACAATACCCGCTTTCTGGATTTAACAAAGTTCCGTAAAGACCAGTTTTATTTTGTTAATAAAAAAGAAGATGCTTCTTCTGATTTATATTCTCTATATGATTATAGTGACTTTCGTGACACAATGGACTTGGAAAAAGCCTATTTACAAGGTCGGTTTGATGCCATTCCTTTTGTAAACGATTCTATCGAAAACTTAAAACAGTTAATAGATGGCGAGTAGAAGCAGAAAAGCATCAAAAGGGAAAAAGATTAATCCTAAATTTTGGGTGTTTTGTGAAGGTAAAACAGAAAAGGCTTATGTTGAATATTTAAGAGCCAAATATCGCTTACCGGTAAAAATTATCCCTAAAATAACAGGACAGGACATTGATGAAAGAACAATAGAAAGTCATATTAGCGAAAAGGAGAAGCACGATAAAGATAAAATATATTTACTTTACGATGCTGATGTTATAGAAGTTTTAGAACGATTGAAACAAATAAAAAGTGCAAAATTATTGGCGTCTAATCCAACCATAGAATTATGGTTTCTGTTACATTATAAAAATCAAACAGCAAATATTTCAGAAGAAGAATGTATTAGGCAATTAAGTAACAGAAATAATAACAAATATAAAAAAGGATTGATTGATGAAAAATTAGGAATACGTTTGAGTAATAAGCAGAATGAAGCCTGCAACAGAGCTAAGCAAACTGATTTATATAATAATCCGAGTTCGAATATTTATCAATTTATTGAAGAATTGGAGAACGCAAAGAAAGATAAATGAAGATTATCACCGAAAATACATTTGAAACAGCCCTTGTACAATCTCTTGTAGAGCAAGGCGGATACACACAAGGAAATGCAGAGGATTACAGCAAAGAACTTGGAATGTTTAAATATGAGGTTATTGCATTCTTGCAAGAATCGCAACCTAAAAAATGGGAAAAGATTTCTGCCATTCACGGAGCAGATGCAGACAACCGAATTATTCAGCGTTTGTGCAAAGAACTCGATTTAAGAGGCAGTTTAGATGTACTAAGAAATGGTTTTGTAGATTATGGCGTTCGTTTTCAGTTGGCCTATTTTCAGCCAGCTTCGGGGCTTAATCCTGATGCAGTTGATTTATACAACAAAAACAGTCTGAAAGTTTATCGACAGGTTTATTACAGCAAAAAGAATAAAAACTCGGTTGATGTTGTTTTGGCGATTAATGGAATACCTGTTGCTACCTTAGAATTAAAAAATCAATTTACCGGGCAAAATGTAGGTAACGCTTTAAAACAATACAGCACAACGAGAGACAACAAAGAGTTGCTTTTTGCTTTCAAAAAAAGAACTTTGGTACATTTTGCCGTTGACCAGGACGAAGTTTTTATGACCACAAAATTAGATGGAAGTAAAACTTATTGGTTGCCGTTTAACAAAGGCAATAACAACGGAAAAGGAAATCCGCCTAACCCTGATGGTTACAGAACAGCTTATTTGTGGGAATATATCTTACAAAAAGACAGTTGGATGGATATTGTAAAACAATTTATCCATTTGCAAACAGAAGAAATTGAAACACAGGGAAAGATTTACAAACGAGAAAAACTAATTTTCCCACGCTACCACCAATTAGACGCAGTTCGAAAAATTAGTAATAATGTTTTGAAAGTTGAAGCAGGAACAAACTATCTGATTCAACATTCGGCAGGTTCGGGCAAAAGTAACTCTATTGCCTGGTTGGCATACCGACTTTCGAGTTTGCATAATGCACAAGACAACAGAATTTTTGATTCGGTAATTGTTGTTACCGACAGGAGAGTACTCGACCAACAATTGCAAAATACAATTTATCAATTTGAACATAAAACAGGTGTTGTTCAGCGGATAGACAAAGACAGTACACAATTAGCAAATGCTTTGGGATATGGTACAAATATCATTATAACTACTTTACAGAAGTTCCCGTTTGTTGTTGACAAAGTTGGTGACTTGCCAGACAGAAATTATGCAGTAATTATTGACGAAGCTCATAGTTCGCAAGGTGGCGAAGCCAGTAAAAAAATGAAAGAAGTTTTGGCAGCTAAGTCATTAGAAGAAGCCGTAACCGAAGAAACACAGGACGACTACACAGGCGATGATTTTGTAAGAGAACAAATAGAGCGTTCAGCACAGGCAAGAGGTCAACAAAGCAATATTTCGTTTTTTGCATTTACCGCAACACCAAAGTATAAAACATTACAGGTTTTTGGTCATAAAGATGCCAAAGGTAAACCAAAACCGTTTCACCTTTATTCAATGCGTCAGGCAATCGAGGAAGGATTTATATTAGATGTTTTACAAAATTACACCACATACGAGCTTTATTTCAAATTAACAAAAGCCATTGAAGACGACCCCAATTTAAATAAAAAGAAAGCAGCAAAAGCTATTGGCAAATTTGTTTCGTTGCACCCACACAATTTAGCCCAAAAAACAGAAATAATAATAGAACATTTCAGGCAAATTGTTGCTAAAAAAATTGGAGGTAAAGCCAAAGCAATGTTGGTTTGTGGTTCAAGACTGCACGCCAAACGCTATTTTGAAGAATTTAATAAATACATAAAAGAAAAAGGCTATCAAACCGATATAAAAATACTCGTAGCATTTTCGGGAAAGGTAATAGATGATAACTTTCCTGATGGAGTTTCTGAACCGCAAATGACAGGGTACAGCGAAAAGGAACTGCCTGACATTTTTGATAAAGACGAATACAAAATCTTAATTGTAGCCGATAAATATCAAACAGGTTTTGACCAACCTTTGTTACAAACAATGTATGTTGATAAAAAGCTATCGGGTGTAAAAGCAGTTCAAACACTTTCACGCTTAAACAGAACTTGTGCAGGTAAAGAAGATACATTTGTTTTGGATTTTGTAAACGACAGGGAAACCATTTTCGCCTCGTTTCAGCCTTATTATGAAATCACAACAGTTACAGAAGAAACAGATGTAAACCATTTGTACGATTTAAAAGCAAGACTTGATGAGTTTCAGATTTATTGGGAAACAGAAATAAACGAATTTGCAAATGTTTATTTTAATCCTGATACAAAATTGAATAACCCGAAACAACAAAAATATCTTTATTCATTTACCGACCCTGCTGTTGATAGATTTAAGGAAATAAAGGAAGAAGAAAAACAAGACGAGTTTAAAAAAGGTTTGCGTACTTGGACTAATCTTTACGCTTTCTTAGCTCAAATTATGCCATTTGTTGACCCTGAATTTGAGAAGTTTTATGCCTATGCAAAACTATTACAAACAAGATTACCCAAAAGAGAACTTTCTGAAAGTTTGCATTTAGACGATGAAGTCGCATTGGAATATTATCGTTTACAAAAAATAAAAGAAGGTTCAATTGATTTACTTAAAGGAGAGGCAGGGGAATTAAGCGGAACAACAGAGGCAGGGCTAAAACGGGCAAAAGATGAAGAAGCTTTGCTTTCTGAAATTATCAATGTTTTAAATGACCGTTTCGGAACTGAATTTGAAGAAGCAGACCGTTTGTTTTTTGAATCAATTGAAGCGGAATTAATGGAAGATGAAACACTGCAAAAACAGGCGAAAGTTAATAAGATTGATACCTTCAAATATGCCTTTGAGGACTTGTTCATTACAAAATTGATTGACAGAATGGATATGAATCAAGAAATATTTGAAAAAATACTCGAAGACAAAGTATTTGGAGACTTAGTAAAAGAACTAATGATGAAAAAAGTATATAAGAAAATGAACGAATAGCCAAACCGTTACGAGTAGTTATGGCAAATCCAACCATCGAAGAGTTACAAAAGAGCAGTGAATTCGAATTGATTGCAAAACTCAGTCACAACGAAATAAAAGAGTTTGTACTGAACCGTTTTTCTGAGGGCGGGAAAATAATTACTGCGTTTATGATTTATCAGGTTGTTATGGTTTTGGGCGGTCTGTTTTTCTTTGCCTACGCTGTAATTCTCTTTTTTCGCGGGAATAGCGAACCGTTTTATTACTCGCTGGGAGCATTAATTTTTTGCTTTTCGTTGCTTATTGTATTTCACGAACTGTTGCACGGTGTTGCATTAAAAATAGTTGGGGCAAAAAATGTACGTTTTGGAGCTTACATAAAAAAGTTTGTTTTTTATGCCGAAGCCAACCGGTTTGTATTAAATCGCCGCCAGTTTGCTTTTGTTGCATTGGCTCCGTTGGTGGTAATAAAACTAATCTCAATTATTGCAATCTTCTTTTTTATCTCTTCGCCACAACTCTACTTTTTTGTTTTTCTGATGAGTGCGCACAGCCTGTTTTGTGCCGGCGATATCGGACTGCTTTCGGTCTTTTGTAATTATCCGGGTCGCGAGGTTTTCACATTCGATATAAAAGACGAAAAAACAAGTTTCTATTTTCTGAGAAACAATTAGCAGAACAATACACTTCGATATTGCCATTATTTGGTTTAGTGTGTTATTTTTGCAACAACATAAAAGTAAAATGAGGTATTTCTTTTTTATCGTAATAATTCTATTGAGTTTTAACCAGGTGTCGGGGCAGCGTAAGCCAACGGCTTTTCAAACAAAATCGTCGCTTGCTTTGCGGTATTATAATGCCAAAGATTACGAAAAGGCAGCTCCTCTTTTATTCGATATTTACAAAACCACACACAGCTCAACATACTTTCGTTTATATTTAAACAGTTTAATTCAGCTCGAAAAATTCGATGAGGCCGAGACTCAAATTCAGAAAGAGATAAAAAAGCAACGTACACCCAAACCCGAGCTTTACATTAGCTGGGGTTATCTTTTAAAAATGGAAGGTAAAACCGACGAAAGCACCCGGAAATATGACGAAGCACTTGATAAAACAGGGAATACACGGGGGCAGTATTTGTCGGTTGCCAATACTTTTTTAAACTGGGGCGATTACGAATATGCCAAGCGAACCTATTTGCGGGGGCGCGAAAAGCTGAAAGACGAAAACTTTAATTACGAACTGGCACGGGTGTATCTCTACTTACGCGATTATAAAAATATGATGGAGGAGTATCTCAATCTGTTGCGTAATAGTCCGGGGCAGCTTCCTCGCATTCAAAGTAGTTTGTCGTCGGCAATGCGGCTCGACATTGATAACGAGATGCGCGATAATTTCCGTTCTCAGGTTTTAAAACGTATTCAGGCCGAGCCACAAATAGTGGGATATAACCGGCTGTTAATCTGGTTCTTCTTACAAGAGAAGAAGTTCTCGAGCGCATTGCGTCAGGCAATTGCATTAGACCGCCGAACAGGCGAGGAGACACCTCAGATTTTACAATTGGGAAGTATGGCTCTGAACAATAAAATGTATTCCGACGCCAAAAAAGCATTTGGTTATGTGTTAGAAAAAGGGGAAAGCAGCAATTATTATTCGCAGGCATTTTTATACAATTTGCATACATCGTATTTGCAGTTTATTAACAAATTCCCAACCGATAAAGAGAAAGGAGAGCAACTGGCTACTCAGTTCGAAAGGGGAGTTGCCTTGTTGGGAATTAGTCCGGCAACCATAAATATGATTATTGAAAATGCCGATTTGCTTGCTTTTTATCTCGATAAATCCGATGCTGCCATCGATATTTTAAACAGAGGATTAAAAATTCAGCGAATGAAACCGGAACAGTGGGGGCGATTAAAAACCAAACTGGCCGATATTTATGTTTATATAAACGACCCCTGGGAAGCAACGCTTATCTATTCGCAGGTTATTGAGGGAAACAAAAAGAATTCGTTGGGCGACGATGTAAAACTGAAAAAGGCAAAACTGGGTTATTATATGGGAAATTTCAGTTGGGCAAAAGCGCAGCTCGATGTTTTAAAAGCGAGTACCTCGAAACTTACGGCTAACGATGCAATGGCTCTCTCGTTGCTGATTAGCAATAACTTAAGCCTCGACACAACGGCTGTTCCGTTAAAAATGTTTGCCCGTGCCGATTTGCTTTTCTTTCAAAATCACGATTCGCTGGCTATGGCAACTCTCGACTCGATTGCCGAGATTTATCCCTACAACTCGTTGGTCGATAATATCTTGTTCCGGAAAGCAAAAGTTGAAATTTCGCAGCAAAAATATTCCGAAGCGGCAAAACATCTTCAACAAATTGTCGATGAATTTGGGTTTGGCTTGCTGGGCGACGATGCACTTTTTATGCTTGCCGAACTGTATAATTACAACCTCGATAAAAAAGAGGAGGCAAAAAAACGATATAAAGAGATGCTCACGCGGTTTCCGGGTAGTGTTTTTACTGACGAGTCGAGAGAGAAATATCGTGAACTGCGAAAAATTTACCCCGATAAATTGAATAAGGAAGAGCCGTTTTTGGAAGGTGTTAAAGATGAATCGAACCAATAAATCGTATCTGTTTGCGGGAGTTGCCATATTTTTCTGGTCGACAGTGGCAACTGCATTTAAAATTGCACTGCGCGAGTTCGATTTTATCCAGCTCATTTTTTATGCCTCGGCAATTACGTTAATCATTCTTTTTCTTTTCCTGCTATTTCAGAAAAAAACAGGATTACTGTTTCGCCAGTCTCAAAAAGAGATTCTCAGTTCAATGGTTTTAGGTGCTTTAAATCCGCTACTTTACTATCTTATTCTTTTTAAAGCGTATTCACTTCTGCCCGCACAAATGGCACAGCCTTTAAATATGACCTGGGCAATTGTTTTGGCAATTCTGTCGGTTCCGTTGCTGGGGCAAAAAATTGGATGGATGAGCTTTGTTGCACTTTTTATAAGTTTTATCGGGGTGGTTTTTATTTCGTCGCAAGGAAGTGTGTCGGGTTTCGAAAATACAAATTGGCGGGGTGTTTTACTGGCACTCTCGAGCTCGTTAATTTGGGCAATCTACTGGATTTTTCATGTGCGCGACCAACGCGACCAAATTGTAAAGTTGTTTCTGAACTTCTTTTTCGGAACGCTCTATCTTTTTCCCGTTGTGTGGCTCTTTTCAACGTTTAAATTCGAGGCGGGTACAAGCTTTTATTCGGTAGTTTACATTGGTTTTTTCGAAGCCGGAATAACCTATATTCTTTGGTTGAAAGCGTTGGAGCTGAGTACAAATAATGCAAAAACAGGAACCCTGGTTTTTGTTGCCCCGTTTATTTCGCTCATTTTTATCCATTTTATTTTGAAGGAGACCATTTACATCAGTACATTTATTGGGTTGATTTTTATTGTTGCCGGAGTTTTACTTCAGCAATCGGACCGTTATAGAAATAACCTGTTGTAATAAATCAGTAAATCTGAATTATGAATTCGAAACCACTTAGAATTTTAGGAATCGACCCCGGAACAACAATAACCGGTTATGGTTTGGTTGAAATAAGAGATAAGACACCTGTAATTTTACACATGGGCAACATTACTCCCGGTAAATATTCCGACCACTACCAGCGGTTGAAATACCTGCACGAACGGGCACTGCATCTTGTAAAAGAGTACCGCCCCGATGTAATGGCAATTGAGGCACCGTTCTACGGAAAGAACGTACAAAGTATGTTAAAACTCGGGCGCGGGCAGGGCGTTTTAATGGCAGCAGCTTTAATGTTCGATGTGCCAATTCACGAATATGCGCCTCTTTTGGTAAAGCAGGCAATTACCGGAATGGGGCGTGCTTCGAAAGAGCAGGTCGCCTATTTTTTGCAAAAGGTGTACAACCTAAAAGATTTAGATGCCGGCCTCGATGCTACCGATGCAGTGGCCGTAGCCATTTGTCACTTTATTCAGTTAAGTAAACCGGAAAAATCGAAAGAGTATAAAAACTGGAGCGACTTTGTAAAAAAGAATCCGGGGAAAGTAAAATAGTGGAACCGAAAAGCTATTTGGTTTGAGTATATTAATGCAGCAGAACATGTGGGCCGCCGTCCATTATTTTAATTTTCAAAATATTCTCGACATATTGAAAATAGTAAAATAGCCTGTGGTTGAGTTCAAAACCGTAGTCGATGTTTGGCTCGTAACCACTAATCGGTTCGAAAAAAGAGCCGTATTGTCCGCTGGCTGCTTTGGCGTTCCATGCTGCAACATATTTTTGATTCCATTGCTCGTAATACTCTTGCGAACGGTCTGTTGCTTTCGATTTTTGCATTTCGTACCAACTATCGAATTTACCATCGAAAGTCTCCATAGCATATTCTGTACTGTCGTTTTCAATTTGTACATTGCTGGCGCGTTTCGTTTTTTTTGCAGCCTTTTGTGTTGAACAGGCAACAACAAAAAGAATGGCGATTAAAACCGGAATTACTTTTTTCATCTTTTTTATAACTACTTTTCGGGTGTAAATTTACTACGATTTTTATTGCAAAATTGGTTTTAAACTTAAAATTGCTGAAATTTATTCCGAAAATGCATCCGGGTTTTATGTTTGATTTGGTTTTGTAAAGTTGGGGTAACCCACAACTAATTTTTACAATTAAAGAATGTTTATACTAAACGATGTATGGCGGCTTTTTTCTCTGGTATCGCTTTTTACGGCAATTCCGGTTGCAATAATGATTGTGCTCGAAAAACGTTCTCCATATAAAACCATTGCGTGGATTTTAGTGCTTGTTTTGTTACCAATTATAGGGGTAATTTTCTACCTGTTTTTTGGCCAGGAGTACCGAAAGCGAAAACTCTTTTCAAGAAAAAATATTAAAAGTCTGGGGAAAGCAAGGCAGCTTTCTTCCGAACAACTTGGGAAATTAAATAAATTACAACTCGAATTAAGCGACGATGCGCTGGCAAAAGAGAACCTTATTAAACTGTTGTTGAATAACTCGAACTCGTTGTTAACTACCGGAAACAAACTGCAAATATTGGAGGGTGGTGCCCAAACATTTGAAGCTATAATTGAAGCGATAAAGGGGGCAAAACATCATATTCATTTAGAGTATTATATTTTTTCGGATGACAAAATTGGCAACAAACTGAAAACTCTGCTTATCGAGAAAAGTAAAAGTGGAGTCGAAGTTCGAATTATAATCGACGATGTTGGAAGTTGGGGATTGAATAAAAAATTTATTGACGATTGTAGAGAAAACGGAGTTGAAATTTACTCTTTTATGGAGGTTCGTTTTCCGCGTTTTACATCGAAAATGAATTTTAGAAACCATCGGAAAATTGTTATTGTCGATGGTGAAATCGGGTTTACAGGAGGTATTAATGTTGCCGACCGATATATCGACGGGCTGAAAGGAATTGGCCGTTGGAACGATATGCACTTAAGAATTGAGGGCGATGCAGTATTGTGTTTACAAGTGGTTTTTTCGTCCGACTGGTATTTTATGGTTAACGAAAACCTGTTGGGTAGGAACTATTTTCCTCCGTTTACCGAAAATGCCGGGGTACCGGTTCAAATTTCGGCAAGTGGCCCCGACTCCGACTGGCAAAGTATTTCGCAGGCATTTTTTGCCGCCATTACAAATGCCCGCGAAAAAGTGTATGTTGTTTCTCCCTATTTAATGCCGCCAAAGTCAATTCTGTCGGCACTCGAAATGACGGCATTGAGTGGTGTCGATGTACGTATTATTATTCCTGAAAAATCGGATACAATTACTCCAAAATGGAGTTCGTTTTCGTATGTCGAGGAGCTGCTCGAAGCTGGAGTAAAAGTCTATTTTTACCAAGACGGGTTTATTCACAGTAAATATATGATTGTCGATTCGGTGTTTGCAACCATTGGTACGTCGAACATGGATTTTAGAAGTTTAGAAACCAATTTTGAGGTAAATGCTTTTATGTACGAAAAGGAGTTTACCAACAATCTTACAAAAATTTTTATGGCCGATTTAGCTAAATCGCGCCAAATAAAACTTGAAGAGTGGAAACAGCGGCCGTGGCATTTTAAATTGCGCGAATCGCTGGCTCATATTGTTGCACCAATGATGTAACACTGCCGATTTTTAAAACGGTAATCGTTCCAAATCAATATTTCCGCCGGTAAGAATAATCCCAACTTTCTTGTTTTTTATATCAATTTTTTTCTCCAGAATTGCAGCCAGTGGTACTGCCGACGAAGGTTCGATAATAATTTTCATGCGCTCCCAAATCATTCGCATGGCTGCAATTATATTCTCTTCCGAAACGGTTACAATGTCGTCGACATTGGATAAAATAATTTTAAAATTTCTCTCTCCCAGCGAAGTAAGCAGCCCGTCGGCAATGGTTTTTGGATTTTCGGAGGCGATAAATTTTTTTGAATGGAACGAACGAAAAGCATCGTCGGCACCGGCAGGCTCGGCAGCAATAATTTTACAGTCGGGCAGCAGTTTTTTTGTTGCAATTGCGGTGCCGCTTAACAATCCGCCCCCACCAACCGGAGTAATAATAATATCAAAATCTTTCTTCTCTTCAATCATCTCTTTTGCCGCTGTTCCCTGCCCGGCAATTACATAAAAGTTATTGTACGGATGAATTTCGTAAGCACCGGTTTCTTCAACTACTTTTGCCAGTGTTGTTTCGCGTGCTTGTAATGTGGGAGCGCAAAATGTAATGTTTGCATCGTAGCCGGCAACCGCTCTCTTTTTTATCTCGGGCGAATTGTCGGGCATTACAATATGGGCTGGAATTCCCCTTAACTTTGCCGCCAGCGCAACTGCTGCCGCATGATTTCCCGATGAGTGCGTGGCAACGCCTTTTTCTGCTTCCGTTTCCGATAGAGAAAAAATTGCATTTATAGCTCCGCGAAATTTAAATGCTCCCACTTTCTGAAAATTCTCGCATTTAAAAAAAAGCCGGCCCCCAACAATACTATCTATTGCCGATGAGGTAAAAACCGGTGTGCGATGTGCATACTTTTTTACAATATTGTGTGCTTTTTCAATGTCGGAATAAGTTGGAATAAATGGCATAACTTAATTGTACCTGTTTAAACTTTAGCTTTCAGTTTCTTGCATTTTATTTGTCATCGAAGAAAAATGCGTTAACTCCTTTTGTTCCGGTACGAATTTTAAAAACTCCTCCGGCGTTAGGATATTTCAATAGTTCTTCGTTGCTGGTTCCTGTTCGGGCAGTTGTAATGTATAGCGTTCCTAAATCTTCGTCGCCAAAAGCACACGAAGTAACATTTTTGGCCGGCACTTCAATCTTTCGAATTAGCTTGCCGGTCTCCGGATTCCAGCATCCAACGGCGGCACCGCCCCAAAGTGCAATCCACAAATTTCCGTCAGCGTCAATGGTCATTCCATCGGGCGAACCAATCTCTTTCTGAATCCCAACAGCAACTTTCTTATTGGTAATTTCGCCTGTCGCGTTGTTGTAGTCGTATTGAACAACTTTTTGAGTTGGCGTATCGATATAGTACATTTTTGTTTTGTCGGCCGACCAAGCAATCCCGTTCGAGATGGTAACTTTTGCAATCATTTTATGAATGGAACTGTCCGGGTCGAAGCGATACAACGTGCCTGCCTCTTTCTCCATCTTCAGGCTCATTGTTCCTGCCCAAAACCGGCCGGCAGGGTCGCATTTCCCATCGTTAAAACGGTTGCCGGGGAGGTTGCTTTCCGGATTTGCAATACGTTTTTTCGAACCTGTTTCCGGGTTTAGCATATAAATGCCGTTTTGCAATGCAATTAGTACCTGCCCGGTTTCGGTGGGTACTGCAGTGCCAATGCGCTGGCCGGTAAACATCTCTTTGTTGTTCCCGGTTTTCGGGTTATAAAAGTTGAGGATTTTCCCTTCAATATTTATCCAGATGAGTTCTCCGGTTCTGTAATTCCAAATTGCTCCTTCTCCCAATTCCGATTTCGAATCGATTGCTAACGTAATAGTGTCTGTTTTTTTTGTTGAACACGATAAAAAGAGTAGCAGAGTTGAAAATAGCAAAAGCGTTGTAATTTTCATTTTCCGGAATTAAATGCTTTCAATGAGTTTTTTCATTAAAAGTGTCATTTTGGGTTCGGCTTTCATTGCCACTTCCTGCACCTCTTCGTGCGAAACTTCTACAATTTCGCCCGGAACGCCGCTGTCGGTAATAATTGAAATGCCAAAAACATTCATATTCATATGGCGTGCAACAATTACTTCGGGCACGGTCGACATTCCAACAACATCGGCACCGAGAATGCGGAACATCTTGTATTCGGCCGGCGTTTCGTATGTTGGGCCCGAAACACCAACGTAAACACCTTCTTTAATGTTGATGTTGTGTTCGAGTGCAATTAATTTTGCTTTGTGTTGCAATCGTTTGTCGTAACATTTACTCATATCGGGGAACCGCGGCCCCAGCTCGTCGATGTTTTTCCCGCGTAGCGGGTGTTCCGGGAAAAAGTTAATGTGGTCGTTAATGACCATAATATCGCCTACTTTATATTCAGGATTGAGCCCGCCCGAAGCGTTCGAAACAAACAAATTTTTAATGCCTGCAAACTTTAGTACCCGCACCGGAAAAGTAACTTCGGGCATCGAATAACCTTCGTAAAAATGAAAACGCCCCTGCATGGCAAGTACCTCTTTTTCCCCCAGTTTGCCGTAAATCAATCTTCCGGCATGTCCTTCAACGGTTGAAACCGGAAAATTTGGAATCTCTTGAAAAGGTATCGAATCGATTATTTCAATTTCGTTTGCCACTCCGCCCAGGCCTGTTCCTAAAATTATTCCAATTTCGGGCTTACTTTTTATTCTTTCGGTTATAAAGTTCGCGGTTGCTTTTATTTTCTCCAACATAGTTTAAAATTTTATTATTAAATGCTTTCCCTTCGTCTTCGAGGAATTTAACTTTTACAGGTAAATAATAGAGTGCTGTTTTTATTTCATCCGGCAAATTGTCGGAATCTTTTAAACGCATTGCATCTTTTTTGGTGGTAATAATTATTTTCTTTTCCGAATGAATTGCTTCAAACTTTTTTGTAATAGTAAGAAGATCGTTGTCGGAATAGTTGTGATGGTCGGGGAACGTGAGAATCTCTATTTTTTCTGAAAACTGTTTCAGGTATTTATGAATATTTTCCGGCGAAGCAATTCCGGTAACAATCAGCAACGAAAAATCTTTTGCTGTATAGAAATCGTTGTTCAGTTTTCCGGCATTAAAAACGGGTTCCAGTTTTTGATAGTCAAGTGTTGTGAAAAAGAGTTTTTGATATGGTTTCAGGTTTACATCTTTCATCAAAATTCTCCTCATAATGGGCGATATTTCGTTGGGGCATTTTGTGAAAATAATAATATTTGCCCTTCGCATTTGGAGAGTGCTTTCGCGTAATCTTCCTACGGGTAAAAGCGAATCGTTTTTTATTTGCCTCGAATAGTCAATCAATAAAATATTTATTCCGGGCGAAATTCTCCGGTGTTGAAATGCATCGTCGAGCAGTACAACATCGGGAATGGTTTTGTTTTGTGAACTTAATAAATTCTCGGCTCCAACAACCCGGTTTTCGCAAACCGAAACAGTAATATCGGGAAACTTGTTTTTAATTTGAAGGGGTTCGTCGCCAACTTCAATGGCAGTGGAACTTGTTTCAACTAACCGGAATCCGGTTGTCTTTCGTTTGTATCCCCTGCTTAATGTGGCAACTTTAAATTTTTTGCTAAGCAGGTTTACAAGGTACTCAACGTGTGGTGTTTTCCCGGTTCCGCCAACAGTAATATTGCCAATTGAAATAATTGGCACGTCGAATTCTTTCGATTTTAACAGGTTTAAATCGAACATTTTATTGCGAACAGAAACAGCAAAACCGTATGCCCACGATAGCGGATAAAGAAAAATTTTAATCATTAATTTAACTTCTTAACAGGTTGGCTAAGGTACGAAAAAAAGGATGTACCGAAAAAAGATACATCCTTCTCTTTGCGAAATAAGTTTAATTAGTTTACCGAAATATCGTATGGCATTCGTGCAAAAATACCGTTCATTTCCGATGCCTTTTTAAAATAGTCGTAATAGCGATATTTATCTCCTAACTCGCTTTTAATAAACCACACTCGAACATTGTCGGAGGTCATTTTAAACAGCTCCTCGAACGGGTCAGACTGTTTGGGCAGCGAAACGGTGCGATAATTGTCGAGATTTTCCATTTTTGCTGCCAGTTTAATGGCATCTTCAAGACCGCCAAATTCATCAATCAGTCCAATCTCTTTTGCATTTTCGCCACTCCACACGCGGCCTTGCCCAATTTTATCAACTTCCTCTTTGGTCATTCCCCGTCCTTCGGCAACGTGCGAAATAAAAGTGTTGTAACCTTCCTCAATGTTATTTTGCATCATTTGTCTTTCGTAATCCGTCATCGGACGCGTTAGTGTAAGCAAATCGGAGTTTTTATTTGTTTTTACAACATCGGTTGTTATTCCGAGTTTGTCGTTTAATAATTCGCCAATATTCGGAATTTGTCCGAAAATACCAATCGAGCCGGTAATTGTATTGGGGCTTGCAACAATTTTGTCGGCTGCACACGATAAATAATATCCACCCGATGCGGCAACATTGCCAAACGAAACTACAACTGTTCTTTCGTCGGCAGCCAGTTTTACCTCGCGCCAAATAGTTTCCGAATCGAAAACAGTACCTCCCGGAGAGTTAATTCGTAATACAATAGCTTTGTAGCTGCTGTCCTGCCTCACTTTTCTAATTTCCCTCGAGAGTTTGTCGCCATCAATGTAATCTCCCGAGATAGCCATTCCAATGTTTCCGCTGGCATAAATTACAGCAATTTTATTGCGGCTGTACTTTTTCTTAAATCCTTCTACCGGGGCATCTGCATATTTCGATGCATTAATAATAGGAATTCCTTTCGTTCCTTTTATTCCTGTAATTTCTCGAAGGTCGTCCAACACTTCATCTTTGTATTTTACTTCGTCAACCAACCCTGTTTCTACTGCTTTTTTGCCTTTGTTAAACGTTTGAACCTCGTCGGCTAACTCATTCAATTTTGCTACTGCGATGCCTCTCTTTTCCGAAATTCCTTTTAACATATGATTCCATAAACTTCCCATGTAGGTAAGTTGCTGTTCACGATTCTCCTTGCTCATTTTGTCGAGAAGAAAAGGTTCAACAGCCGCTTTAAATTTTCCGTGTCTCACAATTTGCATTTCAACACCAATCTTTTTTAATGCATTTTTAAAGAACATCATCTCGCCGCTAAGCCCTCTAAAATCGACCGAAACCTCGGGATGAATTACAATTTTATCAGCAACAGTGGCCAGATAATAAGCTTTTTGTCCTAAAATATATTTGTCGGCGTAGGCGTAAATGGGCTTGTCGCAACTGTCTTTAAATGCAATTAGTGCATTTCTAATCTCTTCAACGGTGGCCATGCCTCCGGCAATTACCGAAAGTTTCAGGTAAACTCCTTTTATCCGGTCGTCGTATGCTGCTTTTTTTAACGACTTGGTAATGTCGTCCAAACCTACCAGTTTTGTCTTGTTAAATCCCGGAATATCAATGTTCTCGAAAGGGTCTTTTGCAGCCCGGTCAACAATTTGCCGGTCTAAATCTAAAACCAGCATCGAGTTGTTTTTTACCGAAACCTCTTTCTCGGTCGATGAAATAATTACGCCGATTACCATAAAAAACAGGAACAATCCAACAATTGAAATTGCTGCCACACCTACAATTGTTGCAAATATATATTTAAAAAAATCTTTCATTTTATATTGTGTTGTTAAATTCGTTATTAACTTTATTGCATTGGTACATGAAACGTTTAAAAATTACAAATATACAATTCCATGCATAATGTTTTTTTAGGAATTGGTGGAAACACCGGAAATAAACAGAAAAATTTCGAAGATGTTTACGCTGTTATTGAAAAAGAGTTGGGGAAGATAGTAGAAGCATCGTCTGTCTACGAAACCCCGCCCTGGGGTTTTCAATCTGACGATGTGTTCTGGAATAGTGTAATTGAAATCGAATCGTCTTTTTCGCCTGAGGAACTTTTGCAAAAGATACATTCAATCGAAAATCAATTTGGAAGAACTCGCAATATGCGCGAAGGTTACTCCTCGCGCCCCATCGATATCGATATTTTATATTTCGACGATTTATACTTGGAAACAGAAGAATTAATTATTCCACACCGCCGCATGCATCTCCGGAGATTCGTATTGGTGCCTCTTAACGAAATTGCTCCGGCATTAAAGCATCCTTTGTTGCGTTTAACAAGTTTCGAGATGTTAGAAAATTGTAAGGATCAGTCGGTAATTAAAAAAGTCTCGGACTGAAAGCCTCTTTTTTTATATTTTTCTCAAGTTTCGTGCCCGATAAACACGAATAATTCAGAGTGTTAAAAAAAACAATATGTTATAGCGACACTTCTTTTTTCCTTGAAGAATGATAAAGATAATATAAATAGAGTTTAATTAACTGCTATAAATTATAGAGCTGAACTTGAATAGATTAACTGCTTTATGTAAAGTAATTCTAAATTAGTCTCTGCCAATAAGTATTTTAT
>JALUZN010000089.1 GCA_027011835.1 Draconibacterium sp.
ATTCAGCACATATTGAAAATAAGATATTTTGTCTTTTTGTTTCGGGCAATTATCACACAGAGTAAGTATTATAAGCGAGTTATCCCGATCGATATACATCAGGGAGTTGATGCGAAACGATTCTTCCCTAGTTTCAAAAATTAAAATTATAATAAGATGAAAAATTCACGATACAAGATCTCACAAACAGGAACATGATTAAGTTAAAGCACTAATTTTCTTGTCTTGTGTCTTGATTCTAAATTTTAAACACATGAAAAGGAGTTTCATTAGAATATAATGGGTTAAATTTTTATTTTTGAGAATCGAAAAAAACTAAAACCATATTTATGTCTTTTAAAATCTTCTCTCTTCAACTTTTTGGAAAAATAAAGGATGTTGAAACTATTGAAAATCAACGTAAAGAGTTAATCGATGATTTCGAAAAGTTTAAGCAGATTGAAAAATCGGAAGAGCTAAAAGCTTTTTTAGAATTGCAGGATTGGATAAATTCCGAAGCATTTAAAAAGAAAAAAGCAGAGATTGAAAGTTTAACTTTTAAAGGAAGTAAAGAGTACAACCAGTTAAAAGAGTTGAAAAACCTGGAGCGGAGCACAAAAATTAAGAGGTATTTTAAAATTGAAGGTTCTTCCGATTTAAAGCGGTACGAAAAATTAAAAGATTCGGAAAAATTAAACGAGTACTACACTTTATTGGAATACATAAAAGAGGGGCAGTTTAAAAAGGAAAAACACGAAATAAAATCGCAAATTTTTAAAGGTTCGGTTGAGGAGAAACACTGGCTCGATTTTAAAAAGTTAAGTAAACTGGCAGGAATAAAAGCATACAATGAACTTAATGGCTCGGAGGTTTTAAAAAAGCATGAATTGTTTGCCGGCTCGGCGAAATTAAAGGAGTTTATTGCATTGCGAAATGCTCCCGAAAAAGATAAACAGAAACAAAAAGCGTGTAAAGCATTAAAACGCGACCCGGAAATTAAAGCCTATTTTAAATTCGAAAAGAGTAAAAAACTTAAACTCTATCACGAAACTTCCGACAGTCGCGAACTCACCCAATATTACGAGTTAAAAACTTATGTCGAGTCGGATGAGTTTAAAAAGCGCGAGGCATTTTTAAAAGACAAAAAGAAATTCGAAAAAAGTGAGGCCTTTAAAAAGCAGCAACGTTTTAAAGAACTGGCAGCCGACAACGACGTGCGTTTTGTCTTAAAATTCGGGAAATCGGCACTTTATAAAAACTATCTCGACGTTAAAGATTCTTTCGATTTAAAACGCTATTTCGAACTAAAGGAGATTACAAAATCGGATGAGTTTTTAAAACGAAAAGCTTATTTGGAAGATAAAAAACGATGGGAAAAAACAGAAGAGTTTAAAAAGCAGCAAGAGTGGGTAAAGCAGAAAAATGAACCTCAGTTTGTTTTGTACTTCAAGTATAAAGGAACTGCCGATTTCGATGTGCTTAAAAACCGGGAGTTGATTTTCGAAGACGATTTTTCTGCCTCCGAATTGGATAAAGCGAAGTGGTCGAATATCAGTTTTTTGTCGGAGAAATTGTTGGGCGATAACTATTCGATGCCCGGCGATTTACAGGTTTTTGTAAATGGAAAAAATTGTAAAACAGGAGGTCAACTTACCATTTCGGTAAAAAAAGAAAGGGCCGAAGGAAAAGTGTGGCAGATGCCTGCCGGTTTTGTTCCTGCCGTTTTCGATTATACATCCGACCTTGTTTCAAACAGTAAAAGTTGCCAGTTGGAAGAGGGCATTTTTGAGGCAAAAATAAAATTCAATCCGGTAAAACAGGTGGTTAGCTCGTTCTATTTGTCCGGCGAAAAAAATACCCCGCGTATTAATTTGCTCGAAATGGGAACGAAAAATCATCTTGGCATTTCAACATTGGGAGAGAATGGAAAAGTTAATTTGTCGGGCATCGATATCTCAAACCTGAAACCTAACCGTTGGTATATTTTTACTGTCGAGAAAACAGGCAATTCAATAGCTTGGAAAATAAACGAAACCGAAGTTTTTTCAATTCAGAACACCACACTAAATTTTCCTCTGCATATAACTGCAGCAACACTTGTGGTTTACGATATCGACAACTCTAAATTACCGGTAAATTTCGAAATCGACTGGGTAAAATGTTATCGTAAAAAGTAGTTGCCTGTAAATTAATCCGTTGGCTAAAGCCAACAGCAAAGAATATTTGTATAATTTGTTGTTTTTGCTGAAATATCCTTTGCCGTCCTGAGCAGAGTCGAAAATAAATATCCTTTGCCGTCCCTTTCAAAGGACGGATATAAAGATTAAATGAATCTCAGGGCTTCAGCCCTAACTAATTTTATTGCTTATCAAACAACCGGCCCTGCCAACTGTTTCGCTCTTTTAGTCGTTTTTCAACAATGGCAATAAATTCGAAATTCTTTAGCCCCCATTTGGGCGCAATTAGCATCTCTTTAGGTGCCTGACTAATAAAACGTTCAACATAAATTTCCGGAGTTAAACGTTCGAGATAATCGACAACCAGCTCGGAGTATCTTTCGGCAGTAAACAGATTAAATCGCTCCGGGTTTTCGCGGTACTCTTTTTCAAAACGTGTTCCTTTATGAATTTGCAGCTGATGGAGTTTCAGGCTTTTTACAGGAAGCTTCGAAATAATTTTTGCCTGTTCAAGCATCTCGTCACGTGTTTCGCCCGGTAACCCCAAAATCATATGTGCACAATTATTAATTCCGCGTTTTGCCGTCTCTTCCAGCGCCCAAACCGATTCACTAAATGTGTGTCCGCGATTGATATCTTTCAACGACCGGTCTAAGTGCGATTCAACCCCGAACTCCACCATTACGTAAACTTTCCTGTTTAGTTCAGCCAAATAATCGAGTAATTCCGAATCAATGCAATCGGGACGGGTAGAGATAACCAGTCCAACAATTTGAGGGTGCTGCAAAGCTTCGTTATACAACTCTTTTAAATTTTCTAACGGTGCATATGTATTTGTGTACGACTGAAAATAGGCCAGATAATTTATTCCTTTGTATTTTTTTGAAAAGAAATCAATTCCCTCCTGAATTTGTGCCGTAACACTTTTTTTGAGGTTGCTGTAGTTGGGGCTAAATGTTTTATTGTTGCAGTACGAACATCCTCCCAACCCTTTTTTGCCATCGCGGTTGGGGCAGGTAAAACCTGCATCAATCGAAACTTTTTGTACCCTTTCCGAGAATATCTTTTTAAAATACGATGGAAAATCGTTATACCTTCTGTTGTGTCCCCAAACAAATTCTGTGTCAGCCATAATAAATTATCTGCGGCAAAAATAGAGAAAAAAGAGCAGTTTGAGTATATATTGGCTTACTTCATAAATCGGGTCGGTATAATATTTAAATAGATTTCTATGGACATTTAAACTTTTGGATTGCCGGTTCGGCTAATGCCAAGATGCTACTTTTGCCCTATCGTGCGGATTTTACTTTTTGGCTTAGCCCAAAAAGTAAACAAAAAACCCAAGGCTACGTTCGCTTCACTCGGAAAAGCTACGCAATAACGACTAAAATTACTGAACTCGTCGTACCTCCTCAGACAGCAGTAATTTTTTAACGTCGTTATCGCTTGTTTTCCGGCTCACCGACCGAGGCCGTCGCTGCAAACTGGATTTCTGCGTACGCCTCTGGTCAAACCAAAGAGTATGACTCTCCTGTAGGGGAAAAGCCGACTTATTAAATTTTAAACTGCCCCATCAACCCGAAAGTTGAAGTGATCCTATATATTCTTTGTGCTGCGTATTTGTGATTTACTTTGCGTTATATTTCGAAACTCTGTGTGAATTAAATAAGTGTGTT
>JALUZN010000090.1 GCA_027011835.1 Draconibacterium sp.
GTTTTAATACAATTTATTAGCAAAATTGGCTACTAAGCTTTAAAACCTAGAAATAGGTTTTTCTCATTTTTCCCAATGGCTTCTCATTTTATACCAAGTTAACCTCGTATTGCCGCATTGAATTTATTCTTTTGCACAATCTCATCGTTAAAATCTACGGCTATGCCGAAATATTTTAACTCAACCTTGCACAAAATAATTTAATTCAATCATGCGGCAATTCAAAGTTAAATTGGTATTATTCACCACAAAAATTTAAACTATTCCCATAAAAGTGCAGTTTAAGCTAATCAATAAAAAAGCCGTACAATAAATTGCACGGCTTTTTTATATTCGTTTAAAAGTTTTTTAAATACTCCTCCCAAATAGCTTTCCGGGGTGAGTACAACTATTTTTTTCTTTTAATCTCCATCATCAAATATCGATTCGGAATCGATTCATCTTTTTTAACATGAATCTTTACAATCTCGCCATCGAAAGGCATTCGGATTTGGTTTTGCATTTTCATTGCTTCGAGCAACATTAATGTTTCGCCCTCTTTTACCTTCTCTTTTGGTTTCACAAAAATATCGATAACAGTTCCGGGAATAAACGAATAAATCAAATTCTCGTTTGGAGCTTGATAGTTTTCCCGGTTTTCGAATTTTTTTGTAAAGGTGGTTTTATAAACTGCACCCTGAATTATTAATTCTTTATATTCTTTTTCTTCAGCCATGGTATTTTTTTTTAAAATGGAGGTATTCCATGTTTTTTCTGAGGCATAAATACACTCTTGTTTTCCGAAACTTTTAGTGCATGTAATATTCGCGACCGGGTTTGATTTGGTTCAATCACCTCGTCGATATATCCCTGTGCTGCAGCAACATACGGGTTTGCAAATTTTTCTTTGTATTCCTGAATTTTTTGCTGGCGCATCTCTTCCGGATTCTCGGCTTCGGCAATCTCTTTTCGGAAAACAATATTTGCAGCACCTTCGGGGCCCATAACAGCAATTTCTGCGGTTGGCCAGGCAAAAACAAAGTCGGCACGTAAATGGCGCGAGTTCATTGCAATATAACCGCCGCCGTAAGCTTTTCTAAGAATAACCGTAATTTTCGGAACGGTTGCCTCGCTGTATGCATACAGTATTTTTGCTCCGTGGCGAATTACTCCGGCATGTTCCTGGTCGGCACCCGGCAAATAACCGGGAAGATCTTCAATGGTAACAATTGGAATATTAAAAGCGTTGCAGTAACGAATAAAACGAGCTGCTTTATCGGAGCTGTCGGTATCTAAAACACCTGCTAAAACCATTGGCTGGTTGGCAACAAAACCTACTGTTTCGCCCTCCATTCTTCCAAACCCAATAATAATATTCGGTGCAAAGTGCTCCATTATTTCAAAAAATTCGGAACCGTCGGTAACACTTTTTAAAATATCGCGCATATCGTACGGAATTCTTGGGTCGGATGGTACAATATCTTCAACTTTTTTCCCTTTCAGCGGTGCTTTGGGTTTATGAGGAATTGCTTTTTTCGAGTTGCTACGCGGAATGTAGCTGATTAACGTTTTAATCTGGTCGAAACATTCCATCTCTGTTTTTGCAAAGAAGTGCGCATTTCCGGTAACTTCGGCATGTACTTTTGCACCGCCCAACTCTTCCATCGAAATCTCTTCACCTAAAACCGATTTAATTACACTTGGCCCGGTAATAAACATTTTAGAGATGTTTTCAACCACAAAAACAAAATCGGTAAGTGCGGGAGAATAGACGGCTCCTCCGGCGCAAGGCCCCAGAATTACCGATAGTTGAGGAATTACTCCCGACGCCAGAGTGTTGCGGAAGAATATTTCGCCGTAACCTGCCAACGAGTTTACACCTTCCTGAATACGGGCACCACCCGAATCGTTAATTCCAATTAACGGAACCCTCATTTTAAGGGCATGATCCATTATTTTTGTAATCTTGCGGGCATGCATCAATCCCAGCGAACCACCGGCCACAGTAAAGTCCTGCGCAAAAATACAGATGGGTTTACCGTTAATCGTTCCGGTTCCGATAATTACCCCGTCGCCATGCAGTGTTTTCGATTCCATTCCAAAATCTTTTGCTGCATGCTCAACAAAAAGGTCGTATTCATGAAATGAATTTTTATCGAGGAGAGAGAGGATGCGCTCACGTGCTGTAAGTTTTCCCATTTTAGCCTGTTTCTCAATGGCTTTATCTCCACCTCCCTTTTGAATCTCTTTTTTCCTCTTTCGTAAATCAAGGATGTTACTTCTAAGTGACATAAAGTTATTTTTAAGTTATAGAATCTTCCCAAAAGATATGGGCATTATATTTATCGCTTAAACAATCAGATGTAAAATTAGTTTTTTTTTCGAATGCGTAGGATAAAACTATTTGGGTCTGATAAAAAAAACAAGTCAAAGAAACATTCGCTTCGAATATTAGTATTTGTTGTTTGAAAAGTTATTCATAGATAAAAACCAAAACATTCGTTATTTTGCTGCCCACCGGTAAACAAAAAAGGCAATAATACTATAAAATGCATTGGGTACCCACACCGAAACATAGGGCGGTGCAATTCCGCTAATTGCGAAAACCGTTGATATTTGCATAAATAGAATGTACGAAAAACTAAGCAATAGTCCCAGTCCGAGATGCAATCCCAAACCGCCTTTTACTTTTCGCGATGCCAAACCTACACCAATGAGCGTTAAAATAAATGCCGAAAACGGACCGGCCATTCGTTTCTGTTTTTCAATTTCCCACTCAATTGTATTTACACCACGCATTTTCATCAGTTTAATTTCGTCGATAAGTGCAGGTGTTGGAAACGACTCCATTTCGTTTTTTTCAATTATATAGTCTTCGGGCACCATATTTAGCGTTGTATCTTTCCGGTAACCACGTTCAAGTTCTTCGTGATCGTCGTAAATGGTTCGTGTCCAAAAGTTATTAATAATCCATTTCCCGGTTTTTTCGTTCCAACGAATATTATCGGCCGAAAGTTTTTTTATCAGTCTTCCGTCTTTAAATTGTTCGAGAGTAAAGCGCGTACCTATCTTATTTGTGCTGAAACTGTTCATATAAATATACACGCCCGGTTCAATTTGCCGGTGTATATTTCGTTCGGCAGCGGGGTGCCTGTTGTCGATATAAATCGATCTGAAATTATTCATGGTTTTATTTGCCGGCGGAATAATAAAATTTCCCAAAACAAAAGAAAAGGCAGCAAGAATAAATGCCGATACAAGGTAGGGACGCATTAATCGCCGGTACGAAACGCCGCTACTAAGAATGGCAATTATTTCGGTATTCGAAGCCATTTTTGAAGTAAAATAGATAACGGCAATAAATGTAAATAGCGGGCTAAAAAGGTTGGCAAAGTATGGCACAAAATTCATATAGTAGTCGAAAACAATGGCGTGGAACGGCACATCTTTCGAGAGGAACTCATCGAGATTTTCCGAAATGTCGAAAACAATGGCAATACTTAATATTAATGTTATGGCATAAAAAAAAGTTCCCAAAAACTTTTTAGTGATATAAAAATCTATGGTTTTGTAAAACTTCATTTCTTGTTACAGTCTCTCCTTCAATTTAATAATCATCTCTCTTTTCCAACTCAAAAAGTCGCCATTTATTATTTTCTGACGTGCTGTTTTTACCAACCACAAATAGAAAGCCAGGTTGTGCTGACTGGCAATTTGTGCTCCCAGCATTTCGCCCGAAATAATAAGGTGGCGAAGGTATGCTTTTGAATAGCTATCGACAAACGAAGTACCGTTCGGGTCGATTGGCGAGTGGTCGTTTTCCCACTTTTTATTTCTTATGTTTATGGTTCCCTCGCTGGTAAAGAGCATTCCGTTTCTTCCGTTTCGTGTGGGCATTACACAATCGAACATATCTACACCACGGTCAATCGACTCTAAAATATTTACAGGAGTTCCAACACCCATTAAATAGCGCGGACGGTTTTCGGGTAAATCTGCTGTTACCACTTCGGTCATTTCGTACATCACCTCTTCCGACTCGCCCACCGAAAGCCCTCCAATTGCGTAACCATCGGCATCGAACGATTTTACGTGGCTAACGGCAATTTTCCGCAGCTCGGCAAAAGTATTTCCCTGAACGATTGGAAAGAGCGATTGAGAATAACCATATTTGGGTTCGGTATTGTTAAACCTGATAAAACAGCGCTCGAGCCAGCGTTGTGTCAACTCCATCGATTTTTTTGCATAATTATAGTCGGCATCGCCCGGCGTACATTCATCGAAAGCCATAACAATATCGGCTCCAATTGCTCGCTGAATATCCATCACCTTCTCGGGAGTAAACAGGTGGTACGAACCGTCGATATGCGATTGAAATTTTGCACCTTCCTCGCTTAACTTTCTGATATCGCCCAACGAAAAAACCTGAAAGCCGCCGCTATCGGTTAATATGGGGCGGTTCCACCCGTTAAATTTGTGCAATCCACCTGCCTTTTCAATTACATCGGTTCCGGGGCGTAAATATAAATGATAGGTGTTGCCAAGTATTATCTGAGCTTTTATATCGTCTTTTATATCGCGCGTATGAATTCCTTTTACCGAACCGGCAGTTCCAACGGGCATAAAAATCGGGGTTTCAATTTTCCCGTGGCCGGTAGAGAGAACTCCTGCCCGCGCCCGCGAATTCTCCGATGTCGTAATTAATTCAAAATCCATACTCTTTTTTTTTGAGGGTTCAAAGATAGGGATTTAACTTGAATTGAAAGGCGACGATATTGTTATATTGAATAGTGCTCAAACCACATATTTATCTCTTTCGTAAACAAGAATTGTTTTGTTAAAACAAATTGTATTTCTTTTCGCCATTTAATTTTGAATTTGATTTGAATGTTTCCATTTTTAACGCCAATAATTCGTCCACTTTTTTATTGCTGAATGGTTCAAAATTATCAGAATATTTTTTACGGCTTAACAAATTCGGAACTGGCATTGTTAATTGCTTTTGCCGTGCTTTTTTTATTCCGTTTTATCTATCTTTTCTTTTTTACAGGAAAAGCTCTTTTTAAAAAACGTAAAACAAATACTACTGTTGAGAAACCCCCTTTTTCAATTATTCTGACTATAAGAAACGAAGAGGAGAAACTAAAAAAGAACCTCCCCAAAATACTTGGCATCAACAGTGTCGATTTCGAGATGGTTGTTGTTGACGATTTTTCGCAAGACAGTTCGTACCTTATTTTAGGATTATTGCGCGACCGCTACAAACGTTTAACCATTTCGTCGCTCAATCAGGAAACCCGTTTTTCGATGAAACTGGCACAAAACATTGCCATAAAAGCAACAAAAACCGACTGGGTTTTATCGGTGCCGGTTTCGGTTAGTAAACCTACTGCCGGCTGGTTAGAAAAAGTTGCCGAAACAACCGGGCAAAACAAAAACCTGATTGTGGCGTACTCTTCGGTTGAAGCACAAAAAGGGTTTTACAATCAACTGTTCAGAATAGAAAATTACTACTCTTTTTTAAGCAGTACAGCCTACATTTTAAATGGCGTTTCAATGGTTTTCTCCGACGAAAATGTTGCTTTCAGAAAAGAGAACTATTTTAAATTAGGCGGGCATCGCCAAAACATGAACGAACCCTATGCAAATCTCGAATTGGTTTTTAATGCATTTATTCGTAAAAAAACAACGACCGTTCTGTTTTCCGGTGAAGCAACAATTCGCAAAGCCGAAGAAATTGGCAAAACAGAATACTTCGATTTATTGAAAAAATGGATACGAATTGAAAAACATTTACCATTTACCAAAAAGACTATTCTCTTCTTCGACGAGTTTACCAAACTTATTTATCTGCCCTTTTCGGCACTTGTAATTGTTTTGTTTCCTGAACTTTGGATTCTGCTGGCAAGCTTGCTCGGATTTAAATTTCTTGCTCACTTGGTTATCATAAAATTAACGCAAAACCGTTTGAATGAACGTAAAATATTCATACCTTCGTTAGTGTATGAGTTAATTATGCCCTATTACAAACTGTTTTTCAGATGGTATTTTAACCGGCACAGCAAAAAAAACAGATGGAGAAACAAAGTTTAAAACTATCGGAAAAAGCACGCCAGGATTACGAACTGGTTAAAATTGCCTTAAGTGGCGACGAAAAAGCTTTTGCCCACCTGTTAAACCGCTATAAAGATGCCATCTATTTTATGCTGCTAAAAATGGTAAACAACCGTAGCGATGCCGAAGATTTAACTCTCGAAGCGTTTGGCAAAGCCTTTAAAAATTTACACCAATATTCACCCACATTTGCATTTAGTACCTGGCTTTTTAAAATTGCCTCGAACAACTGCATCGATTTTTTACGAAAGAAAAAAGGAGTTACTGTTTCGATAGAAAACAGCGACCAGAACGAAAACAACGACCAGATTAAATTAAAATCGAAAGAGTTAAATCCTGAGGAAAAATTAATTCGAATGCAAAAAGCAATTCTGCTCCGGAAAGTGGTGCGCCGGTTAAAACCGCGGTACCAAACTTTGGTAGAGCTGCGTTACTTTAAAGAGTATTCGTACGAGGAGATAGCAAAAGAGTTAAACTTACCGCTTGGCACTGTTAAAGCACAACTTTTCAGGGCGCGTGGAATGTTATTTAAAATGATTGAAAGCACCGAAATGAACGAAAACTATTCGAAAAAATAAACCAGCGACGCACACTTTTTTATGGATATTATTTTAAAATATTTTCCCAACCTTACCGAGAATCAGATTCAACAGTTTCAACAACTTCAGCCACTGTATGCCGAGTGGAATGCACAAATTAATGTTATTTCGCGTAAAGATTTTTCGGAATTTTACGAGCGGCACGTTCTACATTCGCTGGCCATTGCAAAATTTATAAACTTTACCGACGGCACAAAAGTGCTCGATGTTGGAACAGGTGGTGGATTTCCCGGTATTCCGCTGGCCATTTTGTTCCCCAAAGTTCAGTTTCATCTGGTCGACTCGATTGGAAAAAAGATAAAAGTGGTAAACGGAGTTGCAACCTCGTTGAATTTAAAAAATGTAACTGCCGAGCAAATTCGTGCCGAACAGTTAAAGCAGCAGTACGATTTTATTGTTAGCCGTGCAGTTACAAAACTTCCCGATTTTGTAAAATGGATTCGTAAAAATGTTATTCGAAAACAAAAGAATGCCATTTCAAACGGAATTCTCTATTTAAAAGGAGGTGATTTATCGGAAGAGTTAAAACCGTTTAAACATTCGGTTTTTATTCAGGATTTATCGGAATATTTCGATGAAGAGTTTTTTTCAACCAAAAAGGTTGTTCATTTGCCGCTGTAAAAAAAATGTCGGTGCCGCAAAAAGCAACACCGACATTTTTATTTAAAACTATCTTTTTTTTATTTTCCTTTAGCTACTTCAATACCAATACGCTGTCCTTTAAACGAGGCATTTTTAAATGCCGAAATCAATTCTCTTTCGTAGCGTTTATCGATTTCAAAAAACGAAAACCCTTTTAGCACTTCAATGTTTCCAATCTCAACACTTTTTCCTGGCACATTTTGGTTAATCAGGTCGATAATGGTGCGTTTACTAATTCCGTTCTTTTTTCCCATATTAAAAAAGAATCTCGAGAATTCGTATCCGCCACGTCCACCCCGGTCTCTTCCACCTTGATCTCTTCTTCCCCGGTCGTTACGTCCGCCCCTGTCGCGGCGTCCGCGGTCGTTTCTGTCTCTGCTGCGTCCACGGTCTCTGCCTCCGCGTCGCGAATCGCGGTCGTTATAGTTTGCTTCATCAACATTAATATCGGGAGCATTTTCGTAATATTCTAAAAAGCGATTAAACTCAACCGAAACAAAATGTTTAATTAGTT
This sequence comes from Draconibacterium sp., assembly GCA_027011835.1. Lineage (GTDB taxonomy): Bacteria > Bacteroidota > Bacteroidia > Bacteroidales > Prolixibacteraceae > Draconibacterium. The sequence goes on from JALUZN010000090.1 coordinate 7,849, forward strand.
CTTCGCGTTCTAACCACGCCAGTTTTTTATAAATAACCGGCATAAATTCGCCAATTTGCTCGTTATTTACCTCAACTTTCTCAACCCGGTCGATTAAACTGAAGAGCTGTTTTTCGCAAATTACTTTCCCCGATGGAACCTCTTTTTTAACAAATGGTTTATTAACCGTTCTTTCAACCTGTTTTAATTTTCCCTTTTCGCGCATATGAATCAGGGTTACCGAAATGCCTTTTTTCCCGGCACGTCCGGTTCTCCCGCTTCGGTGAATATACACTTCGGGGTCGTCGGGCAGGTTATAATTAATTACGTGGGTCAGGTCGTTTACATCGAGACCGCGGGCTGCCACATCGGTAGCCACCAACATTTGCAGGTGTTTTCCACGAAAACGCGCCATAACATGGTCGCGCTGTGCCTGCGAAAGGTCGCCATGCAGAGCATCGGCATTGTATCCGTCTTGCATTAGTTTGTCGGCCACATCTTTTGTCTCTGCGCGGGTACGGCAAAAAATAATTCCGTAAATATTTGGGTTTACATCGGCCACACGTTTTAGTGCCATGTAGCGGTCTTTTGCATGTACCAGATAGTAATTGTGTTCAACATTTTCGGCACCTGTATTTCTTTTTCCCACCGAGATTTCAAAAATATCGGTCATGTATTTTTTCGAAATGGCAACAATCTCTTTTGGCATGGTTGCCGAGAACAGAAGCGTCTGTTTCTCTTCGGGCGAGTTTTCTAAAATAGCGTCTAAATCGTCTTTAAAACCCATCGACAGCATTTCGTCGGCCTCGTCGAGAACGACCCACTTTATTTCGTTAACACGTAATTTCTTTCGTTTAATTAAATCGAGTGTTCTGCCTGGTGTTCCCACAACAATTTGTGGCCCGCGATCTAACTCTTTAATTTGTTGCCTGATATCGGAACCTCCGTAAACTACGGCAATTTTTAATCCTTTTGTATTTTTCGAATAGTTCTTTAAATCTTTAGCAATTTGCATTGCCAACTCGCGGGTTGGACTTAAAACCAAAGCTTGTATCGAACGTTGTGCAACATCGATTTGCTCGATAATTGGCAAACCAAAAGCAGCCGTTTTACCGGTTCCTGTTTGTGCCAAAGCTACCATATCTTGCACGTTTTCTAATAAAAATGGAATTGTTTTTTCCTGAATAGGAGTGGGTTTCTCGAAACCGAGTTCTTCAATTGCCAATTGAATTTCGGTGCTTAAACCCATTTCTTTAAATAATGTCATTCAAATTCTTCTAAAATTTCGGGTGCAAAGGTACGCTTTTAAAATGAAATTCAGATGTTTATGGGTATTACTTCGTTTTTGTTAACGTAATCCGGCATTTGCTTTTCTGCAAACAATTCTGCTGCGTTCTCTCTTTTTGTACTTTTTATCGTACAATATCAGGTTGAATAATTTTCATTTGTTAATCGATTTTTCAGTACTTTTACTGAACGATTAATTTGCTATGCTACAGAAAACAGATAAATATTTGCCGGTTTTACTTATTGCAATTGTGGTTTTTTTGCAGTCGTTTTCTTTGGCCTCGGCACAAGAAACCGACACCATTATTCCCATTAACGAGAATCCCGAAAAGATTTTGCGAAAAATTGATATTGGCGGTGTTCCCATACAGGGGTTTAATTTTTGGCGCGATAAATTTGCGGGACACTGGGCTGGTTTCGACTTTGGGTTTAATGCATTTCTAAATGCCGACTACTCGGGCTATGATTCGGAATTTTTAAAAAACAGTATTCTTCGCTCTAACTCCTATTACATAAATGTAATTCAAAAGAGTTTCGGGTTGCAACGTAACCTCAATACTTTTGGGTTGGTTACCGGGCTCGGTATTAATTTTAAAAACTACAGGCTCGATAAAAACACAACCATCGAGCGCAATATTTACGATGTTGTTGTTCCAAAATATCTCTATTTTGATGACAATCAAAAGTCGAAACTTTCTATTATCTCTCTGTCGATGCCACTGTTGGCCGAATTTCAAATTCCAATAAATCATTACAGAAACCGGCTATATATTTCAGCCGGAATGTATTTTGAATACCGTTTGGCGAGCAACACAAAAATTAAGTACCGAAAAGAACATAAAGAGAAACTGAAAGTTCCGGACCACTATTCGCTACACGATTTTAAATACGGATTAATGATTCGTACGGGTTACCGGTGGTTTAATATTTTTGCAACTTACGAAATAACTCCGCTTTTTATCGATGGAAAAGGTCCCGTGTTAACTCCATTTTCTTTCGGCTTTACCGTTTTACAATTTTAGGTTACGCAACCCATTTATTCTAAATGTTTACTTTTGTAGCTTTTAGCGAAAAATGACATTAACACAATTAATAACTTTTATTCTAATTGGCGTGGGGTTGAGCTTCGACTCGTTCGCCGTTTCGGTTTCGTGTGGATTAATGAAACCCGGAATTAAATTCCGACAAGCAATAGTAATTGCCGGGTCGCTCGCCTTTTTTCAGGCAGCTTTTCCGGTAGTGGGATGGTTTATAGGAAGCTCGTTAAAAGATTTAATTGCTGCAGTAGACCACTGGGTTGCATTTATTTTACTTGCGTTTATTGGCACTAAAATGATTATTGAAGGAGTAAAACAGAATGGTACACTTACCAATTTCGACCCCTTTAAATTCAGTGTACTTATTGGGTTATCAGTTGCCACAAGCATCGACGCACTTGTTGTGGGAGTAAGTTTTGGTTTTTTAAATATGCCCATACTTTTCCCGGTAATAATTATTGGTGTTGTAACCTTTTTAGCATCGATGGCAGGAATGTTCTTCGGGAAAAAAATACCGGCAAAACGCAGCCGGCAATCTTTAATTTTTGGTGGCATTATTTTAATTTCAATAGGAATAAAAATAGTAATTGAACACCTGTTTTTTAATGCGTAAATTTACTTGTTGTAAACGAAATAGATTTTTTTGATGAAGATTGGAAATATAGAGTTGAATGGTACACCGCTGTTTTTAGCACCCATGGAAGACGTTACGTACAAGTCGTTCAGGTGGATGTGCAAAAAGTATGGCGCCGATGTTATGTACACCGAATTTGTTTCGTCGGAAGCACTGGTTCGCAATGTGGAAAAAACCAGACAAAAGATGAAACTTTACGATTTCGATCGTCCGGTTGCCATTCAGATTTATGGCCACAACACCGACTCGATGATTCGGGCAGCACAAGTTGCCGAAGAGGCCGGTCCCGATTTTATTGATATAAATTTTGGCTGCCCAATGAAGAAAATTGTTCGGCACGGTGCCGGTTCGGCACTGTTAAAAGACCTGCCAAAGATGCAGGAAATGGCTGCCGGAATTGTAAAAGCGGTGCAACTTCCGGTAACAGCAAAAACCCGCTTAGGATGGAGCGAAAACGACAAACCCATTATGGAAGCAGCCGAACGGTTACAAGATGCCGGCATTGCGGCGCTGGCAATTCACGGACGTACTCGCGAACAATTATATACCGGAACTGCCAACTGGGATTTAATAGGAAAAGTGAAAAATAACCCGAAAATTACCATGCCAATTATTGGTAACGGCGACATTAACAGTGCCGAAAAAGCAAAACAGTTTTTAACGCAAACAGGGGTCGATGCATTAATGATTGGGCGCGGAGCAATTGGACGCCCCTGGTTGTTTAAAGAGGTAAAACATTATCTCGAAACAGGTGAACTACTTCCCTTTCCAACAGTGGCCGAAGTGGTTGATGTGCTACGCGAACAGATTAAATTAAACCTGGAATGGAAAGATAATGAACGTTTTGGAATATTGATGTTGCGCCGTCATTTTGCAAAATATTTTCCCGGACTGCCAAATTTTCGCGAACTGAAAATACAACTTCTACGTGCTGAAACCAGCAGCGAAATTTACGATATTTTAAATACTATTGTCGAAATTTATGGCAACTATCAACTTAACTATAATAATGTAAGTTTACGATGAAAAAAGATATCTATTCAAAATACTATTCGGAAAACAACCTTTGGGAGAAGATTAAAAAGGTGTCGAAACAGGCCGGAACAAAAGTTGTTTATGCTGTCCTACTCCTTTATTATACCCTGCAAGACCAAAATGTAAACACAAAAACAAAGGTTTTAATTGTTGCTGCACTTGGCTATTTTATTCTTCCTACCGATGCAATATTCGACCTTACACTGCTAATTGGCTACTCCGACGATTTGGGAGTTTTGCTTTTTACTTTGGCACGCATCTCTTCCGAAATTACTCCCGAAATAAAAGAAAAAGCCCATACGAAATTGGAAGACTGGTTTGGCACTGTTGAAGAGGAAGAACTAGAAGAGATTGAAAAAAATATATAAAACATCTCTGAATTGAGTGTGTTTTATACTGCCTTACCAAATCCATTCTTTTGCATAATTACCTTAGTAATCCCGGTAAAAAAAAGCAGATTTCAACACCCCCGGGTTTTAAGATATTTTTACAAACGCGTTAACGAAAGTTAATGTTTTACTTTATAAACCGTTGTGGCACGCCCTTTGTAAATACATCTACATAGTTGGATAATTAGATATTTAGTCAAACCTGAAAAATATACTAGATTGTTGATAATCAGTTGATAAACTCTTTTTGTTAGTTTTTTTATTTGCAAGGTATTGTGTAAATTCGTAAAAAAGCTTGCAGATATGGTTGGAAAACAAGACAAAACACCTCAGATAAATTTCTTCGACACCCCATTAAAAAGGTTCATCAATTTAGAACACGAATTGTGCATTTTATCTGGGCAAATCGACTGGGATTCTATTGAGAAG
>JALUZN010000091.1 GCA_027011835.1 Draconibacterium sp.
CTATGGGAGAACCTGCGGTACAGTGTTATCTGTATTCCTGCGCTAACCAACTTGCGGTGAGGGCGGGATTCGAACCCGCGGTACAGTGTTACCCGTACGCTGGTTTAGCAAACCAGTGGTTTCAGCCACTCACCCACCTCACCTTTATGTGGTATAGTTGCTAAATTATATCTCGCCTTTCAGCGATTTCATTTATAACTTATTTCACAAATTCGAAAGAACGATTGCCTTATTTTTTCGTGCGTGCAAATGTATTAATTGTTTTTACATTGGCAAAAATATTTAAAAAAATTTGCCGAAAAAATAATCATTTCACATTTCCCATTCATCATCTTCTTTTTGGTAGCCGTTTCTTTAGTTCATCAATACGAAGTGAAATCTGTTTCCCCACAGGTTTGTTGCCTTTGTAGGTGATGATTTTAATGCGTGTTGCATTTAACGGAACAGAAAGCGGATTTTCATATCGGGGGCTTAAATTATATGGGTTTGTATTGTCGAACGTATAGTAAATATCGAGATCTTTTATTTCGGTACTGAGTTTTATTTTAAAACCCGATTCATCGGAATATACCGGAGTTACAATTGCGTTATACATGCTACGGGCATAATTAATTCCGGCATAATCGGCACGTTTAAAATGCGTTTCAACACGATAAATAAAATCATCCCAGTTTTTGTTCTCTTTTGTGCTCCAAAAAACCTCTGCCAGTGCCCATCCTCGAGGCCAGGTCATATATTGGGCGTGCCAAAAATTAGGAACAGCTTCGGACCACAAATTCCCCTGACCACCAAGAATTAATTTCTTATCAACTCCTTCGGGAACAGGTTCGAAATTGTATGAGTTGCTAAGTCGGCACATGCTATAAGTTGTTGGTTCAACAGAAGGCTCACCCTGATACAAATCGAGGTAGCAATTGCTTGTGGGAGTCAAAATAACTTTGTGTCCGGCTTTAGCTGCTTTAATTCCGTTTTTCATTCCGCGCCACGACATTACCGTTGCATCGGGTGCAAGCCCACCTTCAAGAATTTCGTCCCAACCAATTAGTTTTTTATTTTTCGATTGTAATATTTTCTCCAGCCGTTTTACAAAATAGCTTTGCAGCTCTTTTGTGTTTTTCAGATGTTCATCGTACATCCTTTTTTGGCATTTTGGGCACTTCTCCCAAAATCCCTTATAACACTCGTCGCCTCCAATATGAATATATTTAGATGGAAATAGTTCAGCAATTTCAGTAAATATTTTGTCGAGATATTCAAACGTTTTATCGTTGCCAACGCAGAGCGAATTCTCATCGATTGTATAAAACTTATTCCCCACATTTATATCTTTTACGGTATGAGTACACGAGATTTCGGGGTAGGCAACAATGGTTGCCATGCTGTGTCCCGGCACATCAATTTCAGGAATAATTTCGACAAAACGCTCCTTTGCATATTGCACAACTTCTTTAATGTCGTTGTGTGTGTAAAAACCTCCGTAGGTAACGGGTTCTCCTTTTTTACGTGGCTCGCGGCTCCACCAGTCGCCAACACGCCGGGCTCGCCAAGCGCCTTTTTCGGTAAGTTTTGGCAGGCCTTTGATTTCAATTCGCCACCCTTGGTCGTCGGTTAAATGCCAGTGAAATACATTCATTTTGTATTCAGCCAACTGGTCGATATATGCTTTTACTTCCTCTTTGGTAAAAAAATGTCTGCTCACGTCAAGCATTAATCCGCGCCAGGCAAAACGCGGTTTATCGGTAATTTCGGCGCATGGGATATTCCACGTAATATTGGACTGAACTGTTTTGCTTTTTATCTGTGGAGGCAACATTTGCAACAAGGTTTGAATTCCATAAAAAATACCATTTGCACTGTTTGCTTCAACCACAATATTGTTATACAAAACAGTTAGTTTGTACCCTTCGTTACCCAGCGACTCGTCCCACTCTTTTCGTAAATTAAGATTAATCCCATTTCGTGATCTCGTAGCGGTTTTAAGTTTAAACCCGAGCGCCCCGCTTATTTTATTGTTAAAATAATTTGCCAGAGGTAATAATTCATCGCTATTGTAACAGATAACTGTTCTCTTTTTTACCGTAAAATTACCGGCCGAAAGAGTCATCGTTTCGGGTTGCGGAATAATTGCCAATTCAGTTATTTCACCTTCAGTTTGCGACAGTTTTCCGCATCCTGAAAAAACAACAGATATTATTAGCAGATAAAAAACGGCTCTTAATTTATACATAGTATATTGTTTTAAATTTCGCCTGAATTTTGTTTTGATAAAACAGATTTTCCGGTTGAAATTACTTTAATAGTTCGTTTACTTTTGCAACAATTTTGTCGAATTCACTTTTTACATATCCTGTTGAAATAACAGCAATTTTTCCCTCTTTATCGATTATAAAATTACGGGGAATATTTTGCTTAGCAAACTTCGAAAATATTTCTCGCTTGGGGTCGGGGTAAAAAGGAAGTACAAAGTTATTGTCGCGTTTAAACTTGGTAACTGTTTGCCAGTCGTGTTCGCGGCCAATAACCAGCACTTCAAAATCGTTTCGGTTTTTAAATTTCTCGTACACCTCTTTTTCGAGAACAGGCAGCTCTTTCCTACAAGGCGGACACCATGTTGCAAAGAAATTAATCCATACCACTTTCCCTATTAATTCCGAGAGTTGTTTGATTGTTCCATCTTGTATCTCAATTTTAAAATTGGGTGCAATATCTCCCTTTTTAACAAATGTGTACGGGTCTTGAGCAAAAATAAATGTTGAGAAAACAGTGAGTGTAAAGAGAAGTAAAATTTGCTTTAGTTTCATACTACATATTTAGTACAATTATAATCTCTCTTCCAGAAACCGGGTAACTGCTGTTTCAATTCTTGCTTCTATTTTTGCTGTATCCGATTTTTCAAATTTATCGCCGGTAATTTTCTCGAATAGCTCAATGTATCTGTCCGAGACGGAAGCAACAAATTCGTCACTCATTTCAGGAATGGTCTGTCCTTCCAAACCCTGAAAGTTGTTTTCGATTAACCACTGGCGAACAAACTCTTTTGAAAGCTGTTTTTGCTTTTCACCGGCTGCCTGTCTGGCTTCGTATCCATTTGCATAAAAATAGCGCGATGAATCGGGGGTGTGAATTTCGTCGATTAAATAAATTTTACCGTCTTTTTTTCCGAACTCATATTTTGTGTCAACTAAAATCAGTCCCATTTCGGCAGCCATTTCGGTCCCGCGCTGAAAAAGTTTACGTGTATAATCTTCGAGCATTTCGTACTCTGTTTTGTCAACTATTCCTTGTGCAATTATCTCTTCGCGCGAAATATCTTCGTCGTGTCCTTCGTCGGCTTTTGTTGTCGGGGTGATTAATGGTTCCGGGAACTTCTGATTTTCAATCATTCCATCGGGCATTTGTACACCACACAATGTACGCTTTCCGTCGCGGTACTCGCGCCATGCATGCCCGGTTAAGTAGCCCCGAATAACCATTTCAACTTTAAATGGCTCGCACATGTGACCCACGGTTACATTCGGGTCGGGAACGGCAATTTTCCAATTGGGAACTATGTCGGCAGTGGCATCCAGAAACTTTTCGGCTATTTGGTTTAGTACCTGCCCTTTAAACGGGATTCCTTTGGGTAATACCACATCGAATGCCGAAATGCGGTCTGAAACCACCATCACTAAAAAGTCGTCGTTAATGTTGTAAACATCGCGAACTTTTCCAATGTATAAACTCTTTTGTTTCGGAAAATTAAAACCTGTTTTTGTTAATGCGTTATCCATTTTATCTATTATTTGTTGTTTACTATTA
>JALUZN010000092.1 GCA_027011835.1 Draconibacterium sp.
ACTTTGTATTTATTGTTTTTAAAAAGAATTAATATATTCTGAATTTTAAAAAAATATTTATCATCTCAATAATACAACATGAGTGAAGAGAAATTTAAAGTTTTACTGGTTGACGACGAATTAGATATTTTAGAATTTCTAAGTTACAACCTCGAAAAAGAAGGGTACATTGTATATACTGCAAAAAATGGTATTGAAGCAATAAAAGTGGCCGAGAAAAGAATTCCGCACCTCATTATTCTCGATGTAATGATGCCCGAAATGGATGGAATAGCAGCATGCGAAGAGTTAAGAAAAATCCCTTCGCTAAACAATACACTTATTGCATTTTTAACAGCCCGTGGCGAAGATTATTCGCAAATTGCCGGGTTCGAAGCCGGTGCCGACGATTACATAACAAAACCTGTACGTCCGAAAGTTTTGGTTAGTCGCGTAAAAGCACTACTAAAACGTACAGGCGAAACCACAGTTGCTCCGGTTATTGAAGATCCGAATACGGTAAATATCGGAAACCTTTTAATAGATAAAGAGCGGTATTTAATTCGCATTGAAGACAATGAAATGATTCTTCCCCGAAAGGAGTTTGAGCTACTCTCGTTACTGGTATCGAAACCCGGAAAAGTATTTACCCGCGAAGAGATTTATTCGTCGGTTTGGGGCGAAAACGTAGTTGTTGGCGATAGAACCATCGATGTACATATTCGTAAATTACGAGAAAAAATAGGGAATTTGCACATTAAAACCCTAAAAGGAATTGGTTATAAATTTGTTGAATAATACCGATTACCAATTCAAATACATCTTTTTATTATGTACCGGCATTAATTCCATTTTTAAAAAATTAAGATAACAACTTACACGATTATAAACGAAGGGGCAACTTGCCCCTTTCTATTTGCTTGAATTTTAGTATCCTCAACCCATTTAGAGATCAATTCAACTTTCGGTTGATGGGGTAAATGAAAATTTAATGAATCGGCTTTTCCCCTGTCGGAGGTCATACTCTTTGGTTTGACCAGAGGCTTATGCCGAAACGGGTTCGCAGCGACGGCCTCGGTCGGTGAGCCGGAAAACAAGCGATAACGACGTTGAATAATTACTGCTGTTTGAGGAGCTCCAATGTATTGGAGGGAGTTCAGTAATTTTAGTCGTTATTGCGTAGCTTTTCCGAGTGAAGCGAACGCAGCCTTGGGCTTTTTGTTTACTTTTTGGGCTAAGCCAAAAAGTAAAATCCGCCCGATAGGGCAAAAGAAACATCATAGCATTCCTTTTGACCGGAAACCCAAAAATTTAAATGCCCCTGGAAATATTTTTAAATATTGAACTAACCCGAATTATGAAATGAGTCCCATTTAGATATACTCAAATAAAATAAATCACTCCGTACAGAGTTGCAAACCCCACGGCATATCCGGCAACAATCTGTTTTAGGTTATGTTTTTTAAGTACAAGCCGGGCAGTACCAACAACTCCCGAAACTAAAACAACAAACAGAAGCGACCATACCGGATTTACACCGGTTCGGAACGAAAGAGCAAAAATGGTTCCTGTCATTCCGCCAACTGCCGCCATATGGTTACTTATTTTCCATTTAAACGACACAAGCAACACAATAATTATTACTAAAACCGATGCCATTAAAAAGAGTTTAAAAATAGGAAATGCTCGCATTCGGCCCAGCAAAACAGAACCAAGATAATAGAAAACCGACGACGATAAAAGCGGAAGAATACGGTCTTTACTCCGTTCCATTGCAATGTTAAACTTCGGGTTTAACGAAAGTATTCCAACCGAAATAATGGGTAAAAGCGCAGTTGTTAAGAAAACCACCAACAGCACAAATCGTTTTGCATCCCAGGTTAGTAAGGAAAAATAGAAACCCGAGTTAAACAGCAGTAAGAACCCTAATGTAGGAATTAATACAGGATGAAAAATATAGGAAATAATCTTGGAAATTTTCTCAGACATACTATAGCTCTTTTCTCAAACGGGCAACCGGAATATTTAGTTGTTCGCGGTATTTGGCAACGGTGCGGCGTGCAATATTATACGATTTTTCTTTAAGTATCGCAGCCAGTTTTTCGTCGGTTAAAGGTTTGTGTTTGTCTTCAGCCTCAATGCACTCTTTTAATATTTTCTTTATTTCGCGGGTCGAAACTTCCTCTCCATCATCTTTTTGCATTCCTTCCGAAAAGAAATATTTTAACGGATAAATTCCAAAATGAGTTTGAATGTATTTACTGTTCGATACGCGCGAAACGGTTGAAATATCCAAATTAATCCGTTCTGCAATGTCTTTCAGAATCATAGGTTTTAATTTCGATTCATCGCCATCCTGAAAATACTCTTTCTGAAAATTAATAATTTCAGACATTGTAAGAAGCAGTGTTGTTTGGCGCTGCTGAATGGCATCGATAAACCATTTTGCCGAATCGAGTTTCTGTTTTACAAATTGTAACGCCTCTCTGTTGTTTTGCTTCTTCTGTTTATGGCTTTCGCCAAGCGCGCGAAGCATTCCCAAATACGACTCGTTAATAATTAAGTTTGGAACATTTCGTTGATTTAGCGTAAGAATAAGCTCTCCATCAACATTGTCGAGAATAAAATCGGGAACGATATGTTGGTTAGCTTTATTTAACGGGTTACTATACGAACTTCCCGGTTTTGGATTAAGTTTTAAAATATGGTCGATTGCCTCTTTTAACTGCGCTTCGGTAAGCTCGAGTTTACTCTGTATTTTCGAGTAGTGTTTTTTAGTGAACTCGGGGAAAAAATCCTCAACAATTTTAATTGCCAGCTTTAACTCATCGTTATTTTTACGTTTTAGCTGAATAAGCAGACACTCTTGCAAACTGCGTGCTCCCACTCCGGGAGGGTCGAACTGCTGAATGTCGAGTAGAATTTTCAACAACTTCTCTTCCGGAACATCAAGATTCATATTAAATGCTAAATCATCGGAAATCGATAACAGGTCGCGGCGCAAATATCCATCGTCGTCAATATTACCAATAATGTATTCCGCCAGTTGTTTCTCTTCGTCGGATAGCGACAGCAGCCCCAACTGTTCTTGTAAAAATTCGTGAAAAGTTGTTCCAACCGAAAAAGGAATGTCGATGTATTTATCGTCTTTCGAATAGTTTTTTGCATTCAGCTTGTACGATGGAATGTCTTCATCTTCAGCATAATAGTCGTCGAAAGAAAATTCATCGTTATCAATATCTTTTTCCGGTTCCGAATCTTGAGGAGATGTGTCGTCTACAACTTCCATATTGTCCGATTCAATTTCGAGAACCGGGTTTTCTTCGAGCTCTTTTTTAATTCGCTGTTCGAGTTGTACGGTTGGGATTTCCAGAAGCTTTATAACCTGTATTTGTTGCGGCGAAAGCTTCTGAAGCAGTTTTTGTTGTAATGTTAGTCGTTGCTCCATATCCCAATTGTTAACTTCGTAAAAATACTATTTTTTTCGGAGTTCAGAGACAAAAAAAAGGTTCAACAAAACTTTTTTCAATTAAAACTTTTTTGTTGAACCGATGTTTGGAATAAAGCAAGTATAAAACTACGCAAATTTAAAATTCAGCGTTTTTAGGTGTACGAGGAAATGCAATAACATCGCGAATATTTCCCATTCCGGTAATAAACAGGATTAATCGTTCGAATCCCAGTCCGAAACCACTGTGTTCAACCGACCCAAACCGGCGTGTGTCTAAATACCAGTCCATCTCTTTGGCTGGTACATTCATCTCTTTCATTCTGGTTTCGAGCTTTTCCAAACTCTCTTCGCGTTGCGAACCACCAATT
>JALUZN010000093.1 GCA_027011835.1 Draconibacterium sp.
GAACACCGGCTTCAACAAAACCTAAAAAGAGTGGAATTGCCGAGCAAGAGCAGAAAGGTGTAACAATCCCAAGGACCGAAGCCAAAATGTTTCCTGTAAATAGCGATTTTCCCTCTAAAATATTTCGAGTTTTTTCGGTTGAAAAATAGGTTCTTAAAATACCAACACAAAAAATTATGAGCACAAGAAGCAGCATAACTTTGGGTACTTCGAAAATAAAAAACCGAGTGGTTTCAGTCAGGTGCTTTCCCTGTTGCATTTTTAATAAATCGTCGATAATAAAATCTGCCAATCGTTGAAGATTAAGATATATAATTATCCACGTTGGAAGCAACAACACGGGTAGCAGCCAATTTTGCTTATCTAATTTCAGAAGGATTGATTTTGCTTTCATTTAAAAGTAAATAATAACAATATAGTAGCAGCCAACGGTTACAAAAAGCAGTGCAACTACTCTTCGGAACCACAATTCGAAAGCTTTAATTTTATTATAGATATTTCCTAAAGCGCTTATACTAAAAGCAATTAACCATGCAAAAATAATTACCGGAATTCCGGTTGCAATGGCAAAAATTAGCGGCAGATACAATCCTCCGGTGCTACTAATGGTTAACGGAATTAGCATTCCGAAATAGAGAACTCCGCTATAGGGACAAAAAGCCAGTGCAAATACAATTCCTAACAGTAAAACTCCCCAAATTCCATTGTTTTTTCTGTCCTCCATTTTTTGAGTCAAGAAATCAATTCCCGGAATTTTTAGCTTTAAAACTCCAAGCATAAATAAACCAATTGTAATTAGCAGTGGCCCCAGAAGTTTTTCTCCCCAAACTTGAAAAACTCCCGTTAGTTTAAACTGACTTGCACCAAAAAAAAACAATAAACCAATGGCTGTGTATGTAATCGCTCTGCCCAAAGTATATAGTAGACCACTAAGAAAAACTTTACGCTTACTTGTAATGTCTTTACTAATAAAACCAATTGCAGTAATGTTAGTGGCCAGTGGACACGGACTAACGGCGGTCATAAGACCTAAAATAAATGCCGTAACTGCAGGGAATTGCGATGCCTCTAATAAGCTTTGTAAAAACTCCATTGATTACAGCATCGAATCGATTGTCGATTTAATTTTACTCTTCAGTTTGTCGGGATTTGTGCGTGCGTACATAAATGCTTCGTTGGTTAAATTTACCTGCTTTTTCCCGTTAACAAATAGCAATGTTTGCCCACTCACCTTATATTTCTGAATTAGCGGATTGTCATTTTCCTTTTCACTGTTAATCGACTCGAACGTAACTTTGTTTCCGTAAAACTCTTCAATTGCTTCTCTCGAAACTGCTTCTACTGCTTTGCACGTAGCACAGCGATGTGTTGCATGAAAATAGTAAGCTTTAACAGTGGTTGTTTTATTGTTGTTGGCCATAACAACTTTATCGGTTGAACATTCTGCTGTACTGCCACAACTTGTTTTTAGCGAACAATTTCCACATTGTGCCGAAACAGAAAGTACACCGGCCACAAAAAATAAACTTAAAATAGTAATTAGCTTTTTCATCTTTAATAAATTAATTGGTTAATAGTTTTGTTAAATCTTTTACCGAAGGAACTCTTCCCTTTATTACAATTTTTCCGTTAACAACCAGTGCAGGCGTTGTTATTACTCCAAATTGCATTATTTCAACAATATCTTCTACTTTCGATATGGTTGCATTTATCCCACTTTGTTTAACAGCGTCGGTAACTGCTTTTTCAAGTGCTTTGCATTTTGCGCAACCTGTTCCAAGTACTTTAATCTCCATTGTGCCTATTTTTAAATTTTTATAATCCATAACAAATAATTCATTTTTCATTTTATTCGTAGTTCGTAGAATAACGAACATTTGTTTCAAAAAAAATCACACGTCAAAAAACTGTTTAAAAAGTAGTTTTGCTTCGTTCCAGTTTTCTCTGTTCAAACAATATTTTATACGGGGCAATTCAATTTCACCCTGAATTAATCCTGCATCTTTTAGTTCTTTTAAATGTTGCGACAGGGTTGATTTTGCAATGGGAAGTTCGTCGCTTATATCGCCACTATAACAGCACGATTGTTTGGAAAGTAATTCAATAACATACATACGTACCGGATGCCCCAATGCTTTTGCATAGCGCGCTGCTCGTTGTTGTTGTTCAGTTATTACAGTTCCGACTTCCATTTAATTCGTAGATTTACGAACAAAGGTACGGTTTTTTTTGTTTTCTCCAATTTTAAAATTACAATTTGAGTTCGCCTTTTCCTTCGCGTAAAACTTCAAATGGCTCTTTTGTGCAGTCAATAATTGTCGATGGTATAGTATCGCCATATCCGCCATCGATTACAGCATCAACAAAATTGCCGTACTTTTCATAAATTAATTCCGGGTCGGTCGAATACTCTATAACATCATCACCATCGTGTAGCGAAGTTGAAAGAACGGGATTTCCCAATTCGCTAACAATTTCACGAATAATTTCGTTGTCGGGAATTCGAATGCCCACCGTTTTCTTTTTCCCTTTAAAGTATTTTGGAACATTGGTATTGGCCTCGAGAATAAAAGTGAACGGACCGGGGAGGTTCTTTTTTATTATCTTAAAAATGTGGTTTTGAATGGGTTTTGTATAAAATGCCAAATGGCTAAAGTTGCTGCAAACAAACGAAAAGTTGCTTTTTTCTATTTTTACCCCTTTCCAGCGGGCAACTTTCTCAACTGCTTTCGAGTTTGTAATGTCGCACCCAAGCCCGTAAACTGTGTCGGTAGGATAAATAATTAACCCACCGGCTCGTAAAATCTCGGCAATATTTCGAATATCGCGGGGGTTTGGATTTTCGTTAAACAACTTTACAAACATTAATTTTCTATTTTTACACCTTCAAAAATAGTTTTTTACTTCTATTTTCAATGAAAAAGCAGACGAATATTGAAATTATAAACACCTCCGATGGTTCACAGACACTTTATTTGCCCGAAATGGAGGAGCAATATCATTCGGTTAACGGAGCTGTTACCGAAGCGAATTATGTTTACATCGACAGAGGTTATTTACATTCAGAAAGAGAAAATCCGGCAGTTTTCGAGGTGGGGTTCGGAACAGGTCTAAATTGTTTGTTAACAGCTATTAAAGCAACAGAACTAAAGCGATATACAACCTACTTTTCGGTTGAAAAATATCCGCTCGATGAGGAAATAATTCAAAAGTTAACGTACGGAGAATCTATCTCCGATGAGGCTGGCAAACTTTTTCGTAAAATTCATAACTGCCAATGGAACTCTCCGGTTGAGATAACAAAATATTTTAAGTTAGTTAAACTGCATTCAGACCTGACCGCCACCGGATTTAATATTAAGGAGAAGTGCGATGTTATCTATTTCGATGCTTTTGGCCCCGATAAACAGCCCGAAATGTGGGAGCCCGAAATATTTAAAAAAATATATGCATTCACAGCAAACTCCGGAGTATTTGTAACTTATAGTGCAAAAGGAGAAGTGCGAAGGCAATTGGCAAGTTGCGGTTATAATATGGAACGACTTCCGGGACCCCCGGGAAAATTTCAGATGTTACGCGGAATAAAATAGGTTTTGGTTATTTAATTGCAAAAAAAATAAGTTATCTTCGCCCCCCATAATTATTCAAAATAAAGATGACAAAACAAAAAATTACCGATGAACTAGAGAAATTTAGTTACGCTCTGGGAATGAGCATTGCCGGAAACCTGATACAATCGGGTGTAAAAACAGTTAATCCCGAAATTTTCATAGAAGCTTTTAAAGATA
>JALUZN010000094.1 GCA_027011835.1 Draconibacterium sp.
GAATTAAAGGTGTTGCATTAATGGAAAACAGTGAACAAAATATCATTATTTATCGAAATGCTGATGGTAACATTAAGTTAGATGTTCATTTACAAGATGATAGCGTTTGGGTTACACAAGAGCAAATGGCTCAACTATTTGGCAAGGCAAAATCGACTATAAACGAACATATTAATAACATTTACAAGGAAGGAGAGTTAGAAAAAGTACTAACAACACAGAAATTCGGAAATTCCGAATTTCAGCAAAAAGCACCATTGTTTTATAATCTTGATGTTATTATTTCGGTTGGTTACAGGGTAAAATCGCCACAGGGCACACAGTTTCGTATTTGGGCAACAAAACGCATACACGAATACATTGTAAAAGGCTTTACAATGGATGATGAGCGGTTGAAACAAGAAGGTGCAAGAAGCAGATATTTTGAAGAACTCATACAAAGAGTTCGTGATATTCGCAGTAGTGAGCGCAATTTCTATCAGAAAGTAACCGATATTTACGCAACAAGCATTGACTATAAAAAAGATGATACTCTTACAAAACATTTTTTTGCTACCGTGCAAAACAAAATGCACTTTGCCATACACGGGCAAACGGCAGCAGAAATGATACACAGTCGCTCAAATGCTGACAAACCATTTATTGGGTTAACAAATTACAAAGGCAACTACATTACTCAACGAGATATCAGTATCGCAAAAAATTATCTTACTGAAAAGGAACTAAAACAGCTCAACCTCATTGTTTCAATGTATTTAGATTTTGCTGAACTGCAAGCCACAAATGGCAGGTTAATGAAAATGCAAGATTGGATAAACAAATTAGATGATTTTTTGAAAATAAGTGAAAAAAAACTTCTTAAAAATACTGGAAAAATAAGCCATAAACAGGCAATCGAAAAAGCAAAAAAAGAATACGAGAAATATCGTAAAGAAGAAAACAAAGAATATGTTTCCGACTTTGACCGAGAAATGAAAAGATTGGAAAATCAGGTTAAAAAGAGAAATTAATGATTAACGACAAATTACTTCATCCGAAAAGCATTGCAATTATTGGGGCATCGAACAACATTTCGAAACCGGGCGGAAAAATTGTAAAAAACCTGAAAGACAATAATTTCAGGGGCAAATTATATGCTGTCAATCCGAACGAAACGGAGGTTCAGGGAATTGTTTCGTATAAAACCAGCAGCGATTTACCCGAGGTTGATTTGGCCATTCTTGCCATTCCGGCACAATATTGTTTAGAAGCGGTTACAACGCTTGCCGAGCAAAAAAACACAAAGGCATTTATTATAATTTCGGCCGGTTTTGGCGAGACAGATGAGGCCGGAAAACTACTTGAGACACAAATAGCCAATGTTGTAACAAAAAACAACGGCTGTTTAATAGGGCCAAACTGTATTGGCGTAATGACACCCGACCACACCAGTGTTTTTACCACTCCCATCCCCAAGCTCACACCCGCAGGTTGCGATTTTATTTCGGGCTCGGGAGCCACGGCCGTTTTTATTATCGAGTCGGGTATTCCGAAAGGATTGCGTTTTGCCAATGTTTTTTCGGTGGGAAACAGTGCTCAAACAGGTGTGGAAGATATTCTCGAATACCTCGACAAAACTTATGTGCACGGAGTTAGTCCGAAAATTAAACTCCTTTATATTGAAAATATTGATGCCCCTGATAAATTGTTGTACCATGCCACATCGCTTATTCAGAAAGGGTGTAAAATTGCCGCTATAAAAGCCGGAAGTTCGATGGCCGGAAGCCGGGCGGCATCGTCGCACACGGGGGCACTTACCAGTTCCGATGTTGCGGTTGATGCACTTTTCAGAAAAGCAGGAATTGTACGGTGCTACGGGCGCGAAGAGCTGACAACAGTTGCCAATGTTTTTATGTGCAACGAACTGAAAGGACGAAAACTGGCGATTATTACACATGCCGGCGGGCCGGGAGTTTTACTTACCGATGCGCTTGAAAGTGGAGGATTAAAAATACCGGTCATTGAAAATTCGCAACAAAAAGAGGCACTAAAAAAGAAACTATTTGCAGGCTCTTCAGTCGAAAATCCAATAGACTTTCTGGCAACAGGAACAGCCGAACAGTTGGGGGAAATTATTGATGCCTGCGAAACCGATTTCGATGTCGATGGGATGGCGGTAATTTTTGGAAGCCCCGGACTGTTTCCAATTCGCGATGTTTATAAACTGCTTCACCACAAAATGCAAAATTGCCAAAAACCAATTTACCCTATTTTACCATCGCTGATAAATGTAAAAGAAGATGTATCGGAGTTTCTTTCGCTGGGAAATGTAAACTTCCCCGACGAAGTTTTGCTGGGGAAAGCACTTACAAAAGTAATGAATACCCCGCCACCAATGGAGAATGAAATATTTTTAGACGGTGTACATATTGCAAGAATTAAGGAGATTGTAAAAGAGGCAAAAAACGGTTATCAACCCCCCGAAGTCATTCATAAACTTTTCGATGCAGCAGGTATTCCGCGTGTTAAAGAGATTGTAGCAAAAACAGAAAGTCAGGCGGTTTTGGCAGCCATCAACATTGGGTTTCCACTGGTTATGAAAGTGGTGGGACCGGTTCATAAAACCGATGTTGGCGGCGTAGTTTTAAACATAAGAAATCTGGGCGACGTGCGTAAAGAGTTCCACCATTTAAACCAGATAAAAGATGCCACCGGAGTTCTCTTGGCGCAAATGGCATCGGGAACAGAGCTGTTTATGGGAGCAAAATACGAACAAAACTTCGGACACGTTGTACTTTGCGGTATGGGTGGAATTTATGTTGAAGTTTTAAAAGACGTTGCTTCGGGACTGGCTCCGCTTACTCATAACGAAGCACTGTCGATGATTAAAAGTTTAAAATCGTATAAAATTTTAAAAGGCTACCGCAAACAGAAAGGGGTAAACATTGAAAAATTTGTCGATATTTTGGTAAGACTTTCGAGCCTGTTACGTTTTGCCACGGACATTAAAGAGCTCGACATTAATCCGTTACTGGGAAACGAAAACGAAATTATTGCAGTTGACGCAAGAATAAGAATAGAAAAATAACAGACATATTAAACGAATTTTATTATGAAAAATCGTTACTATTCAGCAGTATAACAAAATTAAATCATTGTTTACCAGTCCGTTTTGTCCTGATTTTTGTAAAAAAACAAAAATCCCGCCAAAACTATCGTTATTTACAATATTTACCCCCAAGCTAAAGCATGGGGCTATTGAATATCAACGACGTAGGCCGACTGATTAATAACAAATTAAAATAACTTTATTATGAAAAATCTAATCACTTTATTTCTTTTGAGTGCGCTTGCAATTGCAACAACAGCACAAAACAGTTCAACAGAAAGCGAATTTAGTAATCCAACTTTTTTTGTTGGAAACGTGGTTGTCGACCTTAATGCATCAATCGATTTTTATACCAATGTAATTGGAATGACCAAAACCCGTGAGTTCACCGTTCCGGTTGAAAAAGCAAAAGAGCTCGGATTATCAGACAAATACACCCTCGATGTAGTTGTATTAAAACTCGAAAACAGCGAAAAAGCCAACGAATGGAAATTGATGAGCTTGCGGAAAAAACCAGGTCATAAGAAACCAAAATGGATTCACGACGACACCGGAATGCAATACATCACCATTTTTGTTAAACATTTAAACCCGATTATTGAACGCATAAAAAAGCACAACATTAAAATAAAAAGTGGAGTACCTTCGCAACTGGGCGAAAACAAATATTTTATTTTGGTGCAAGACCCCGACGGAACTTTTATCGAGCTAATTGGTCCCAAATAAGAATTTATTCTTTTTTCTTATTTATAATGAGTCTAATTAATTTTATTCCCATTTATTTTTACCATTTTTGAACAATTAACGCATTTGTTCGATTAGAAGTATTTTATGAGTAAAGAAAAAAATAGCAAAACAACATACCGTTCCTTAACAACTGGCGAAGAGATTTTTAACAGCATCTCTCACGGAATTGGTGTTTTATTAAGTATTGTAGCACTTGTTATATTGGTAGTTAGAGCATCGAAACACGGAGATGCCTGGCATCTGGTAAGTTTTTCAATTTTTGGGGGTTCGTTGGTTTTGCTCTATTTATCGTCGACACTTTACCATAGCTTTACAAAAAAGGAACTAAAGAATTTATTTGCCCGGTTCGACCATGCAGCCATTTTTGTGCTTATTGCCGGCACGTACACGCCCTACCTGTTAACCGTTCTTCGTGGAACGTTAGGATGGATTTTATTTGGAATTATTTGGGGAGTTGCCCTTGCCGGCGTTGTTATTCGCTCAATTTATCTCACTAAATTCAGAAAATTAATGGTTGCCGTTTATGTAATTATAGGCTGGATGTTTGTTATTGCCGCTGGCCCGATGATACACAACCTTACTACAACGAGTCTTCTGTTTTTACTTTTGGGTGGACTCTCGTACACCATCGGTGTTGTATTTTATGTTTGGCGTAATCTTAAATACGGACACGGCATCTGGCATTTGTTTGTGTTAGCCGGCAGCATTTTTCATTTCTTCTCCATTTATTTTATTTTGAAATAGAGGAGCTATCAAAGTTTAACATCTACCCTACTAATTCAACCTTTTAAACTTTTCGTAAGCGTTTTCCCAATTAAGTTTAGACGAAGGAGTGTACTCGGTAATTTCAAAAGAGTTTCTGATAATTTCCCGAATTTCGCTTAACGAGTTAACCAAACCTGCAGCTCTTGCCTGCATCATTAAATTTCCAATTGCTGTGGCCTCGGTTGGCCCGGCATAAACAGGAATACCAATTGAATCGGCAGCTAATTGGTTCACCATTTTATTGTGTGCACCACCTCCAATAATATGGAGTTTTTCTATTTTTCGCCCTGTTACTTTCTCAATCAACTCAATTGTGTATTTGTATTTCATTACCAGGCTATCGTAAATACAACGGGCAATCTCCCCCTTTGTTTGCGGAACAAACTGGTTGGTTCTTTCGCAATAATTTTGAATTGCAGCCGGCATATCTCCCGGATTTAAAAACGAGGGGTCGTCGGGATTAATTAAACACTTAAAAGGCTCGGCCGCCTGACTTAAATCGACAATCTCCTGCCATTCCAGAACTTTTTCTTCATCCCAAATACGCTTACACTCTTGAATAAGCCACATTCCCATTATATTTTTCAAGAAACGCGTTGTTCCGTCAACCCCACCCTCGTTGGTAAAATTCATCTCGAGTGTTTGTTCCGAAACCAGCGGCACTTCACTTTCAATTCCCAACAGCGACCAGGTTCCTGAACTTAAATAAGCCCAATTTCCACCATCAGCCGGAACCGATGCAATGGCCGAAGCAGTGTCGTGCGAAGCCACAGCAACACAGGAAATTTCGCCACAACCGGTCTCGTTCTGAACTTCCGGAAGAAGTTTGCCAATTTCAGTTCCGGGTTGCACAATATCGCCCATTAACTGCAAAGGAATTTTTGCTGCCTGAAACAGTTTTGGCTCCCACTCGGGTTTACCGGGTTTAAGTAATTGCGAAGTACTCGAAATGGTATATTCATTTTTCTTAACACCTGTAAACAGATAATTAAGTGTGTCGGGTGTAAACAATAAACTCTTGGCTATTTTCAATTGCGAAAAGTTTTCTTCTACCGAGGCAAACAGCTGAAACAATGTATTAAACTGCATAAACTGAATGCCCGAAAGGAAATAAGCTTCGTCTTTGGGCATCCGTTTAAAAAACTCCTCCATGGCCGAGTCTGTCCGGTGGTCGCGGTAAGCAAACGGCAACCCAATTAATTGCCCCTCGCTTGTAACCAACGAATAGTCAACTCCCCAGGTATCAATCCCGATAGAAGTGGGTTGAATTTTGTATTCTGCAACACACTTTTTCAGCCCCGTCTTTAACTCATCGAACAGACTAAAAATATTCCAAAAATACTTTCCATGAATTAAGCTCATCTGGTTTTTAAACCGGTGAATTTCCTCCAATTCCAGTTTTCCGTCACTCAGTTTTCCCAAAATTGCCCGTCCGCTCGATGCTCCCAAGTCGAAAGCCAAAAAATAGTTTGTCTGCATAGTAATCAGTATCTACTGTTTCGAATAAAAGAATACTTATTAATGTTACGCCAAAATAGTATTTTTCCACTGGATTAACAATCCTGAACAATCCTGAAAAAAAATATTTATCCGATAATTTTATACTACTATTCTATTCAACCATTCAATTTATTTCGTAAAATTGTAAATTGAAAACAACTAAAAATTAAATTTATGCTACGTTTAAAAAACATCCTTATTATTTCTATTTTTTCGTTTTTCCTTGTTCAACCGTCGCAAGCTCAAAGTTTTCTAAAAAAACTTTCGGACAGAGCAATTAAAAAAGCAAATAGCGAAACACAAAACAGCAAGAATTCAGAACAGAAAAAGAAGGGGTTTAATCTCCAGGACTTAATGAAAGATATGGGAATAGCCTCGACACCCGTACCAATTGAAGACAATTACTATTTCGACCACCTTATTCAAATGCACGTGGAGAGTTACGACAGCAATGGGAAAAAGGTGAGTGATGGAGATTTTATTACTCATTTCGACCCAAAATCGAAAAGCATGGCATATCAGGTTGTCTCGGGCGATATGGCCAAACAAGGAAAAGCACTGTTTATAATCGATACAAAAAATAAAGCAACAATAATGCTAAGTGAAGAGAACGGTGAGAAAAAAGGAATTGTTTACGGAATGGAAGGTTATTTCGAATCGATTGGCGAAGACATTGACCAGGAAGAAGATGTTGATATGTCAGAGACACCGGAAGCCTACATGGCCAATCCAAATGTCACAAAAACAGGGCGCACAAAAAATATTGCCGGTTATAAATGCGAAGAGTACATTTATAAAGATGAAGATGGAAAATCGGACATTTGGATTACCAAAGATTTAAAATTGAATACCCGCGATTTTCTTAGTACTCTTTTTAAAACATCAATGGCATCGAACGGAATGGGCTGGGGATATGTAATGGAGGCCACTTCTACCGATAACTCCGGCGAAAAATCGATAATGAAAGTTACTCGCGTTGATTCAAATTCAAATGTCAGCTTTTCGCTCGATGATTACGACATTACTAACTTAGGAACCATGACCATTCCTGAAGAAGATGACGGCGAATAGTTATTAATACAATACTACAATTAAAAAAAGAAGTCTCGGTTTAACTTTAGGTTTAAAATAACCTAAGCCGAGACTTTTCTATTAACATTTATCTGTTTTAAAGCCCTTTTACCAACTTGACTTTGTAATGAAGTAATATTAAATTTTATTTGGGTATGTAATTATACCAAGTTAACCTCGTATTGCCGCATTGAATTTATTCTTTTGCACAATATCATCGTTAAAATATTCCAACATAGCTATGGCTATGCCGAAATATTTTAACTCAACCTTGCACAAAATAATTTAATTCAATTATACGGCAATTCAAAGTTAAATTGGTATTATTCGGAAATTCGGCATACTTTTGAATAAACAATTCAGGAAAACAGAACAAATTTATGATTATCAGAAAACTGGGCGGCCTATTTTTTTTGTTATGCACGGTTTTAACTCAACCGTTAACAGCACAAATTATATCGGGCAAAATTTCAAACAAACAAAACAAACCCATTCCCTACGCTACTATTTTTGTTCACGAAACAAAAGAGGGAACCATTTCGAATGCCGAAGGCAATTTTAAATTGCAACTCACCCGGGGAGTTTTTCATTTAACAATTCGTTCGTTGGGCTATATCCAGCAAGAAAAAACGGTTCAGGTTGAAAGCGACAGCATTTCGCTAAACATTACATTGGCAAAACAAGACTTTGAAATTAAGGAAGTTAAAGTATTCCCGGGAGATGAAGACCCCGCCTATTTTATTATTCGGAAAGCAATTGCAAAAGCTCCTTACTACCGAAAAAAAATAAAACATTACGAAGCCGATTTGTACATAAAAAGTAATTTTGAGTTTATCAACATTCCCCGAATCTATCAAAACAAAATAGAAATTGAAGGAAAAAAACTCAAGCATTATTTTAAAGAGAATGTTACGTATGTTATCGAATCGCAAAACAAAATTACGTTCGACTACCCCAATAAATACGACCAGAAAGTAATTAGCAAAAAGAGTTCGCTTGTGGCATTCGACGAGCCGCCTGTTATGGGATTAATGACATCGAGTTTTTATGAGGAGCGTCCCAACAGCGTAATTTCGCCTCTTTCGTCGCTGGCATTAAAACACTATAAATTCGAATACGAGGGTTTTATTACGGTAGGTGATTTCGATGTTTTTAAAATTAAAGTTACACCAAAACGCAGCAGCGACGAACTGGTTGAAGGCTTTATTTATATTGTCGATAAACTCTGGTGTATCTACAACGTCGATTTTAGTTCGAGTTTCGAATTTTTCGACTATCGAATTAAACAACAATACGAAAATTTAGGGAATGGAAACTGGCTGCCCATTTCGCACAGTATCGACGGAAAATTGTCGATGTTGGGACTGAAGGCACTATTTTATTATGGAGCATCGGTAAAATACACAGCAATTGAAAATAATAATTTGGGTGAGGTTCAGGAAGATGCAACAACCAACTTAGCTCCTGACACCATTCAAACAAAACAGAAAAGTAAAAAACAGATAGCTCTCGAAAAAGAGTTAGCCCAACTATCGGCAAAGGAGGAATACACCAACCGCGATGTTAAAAAGGTTTCGCGATTAAACCGGAAGATTTTAAAAGAGCAATACAAAGATTCTACAATTGTTGCCCAAACATTTATGAGTTATAAAATAGACGACAAAAAAGACTCGTTGCAAAACAATATTTTGTGGGATACTGTTCGTGCTATTCCGCTCACTCCTGCCGAGATAAAAAGTTATGCACAAGCCGACTCGCTTATTGCGCTCGACAAAATGGACGTTGACACAACTACCGGAACAAAAAATAAAAAGGAACAATCGATAGCATCGAAAATTATATTTGGCGATTTCGATTTGGCAAAAGACTCGCTTGTAAAACTCGGTTACGATGGAATACTTTCAACCGAAAATTTCGATTTCAATACAGTCGACGGGTATAAATACCAACAGGAACTACGATGGAAAATAAATACCGATTCGGCAAAATACATTTATTTTTCGCCAAAAATTGGATATGCATTTAACCGAAAAGCACTATTTGGTTCGGTAACCGCCAATTTCAGGAACATATTACGTTGGGGCAATAGTTTTGGATTTACTTTCGGAAAAGAGAGTCGCGATTTTAAACCTGGAAAACTAGGAATTCAACCGGCATTGAATGCCGTAAGTTCGTGGTTTTTCGCCGAAAATTATATGAAACTTTATGAAACGGAATTTGCAAAACTTCATATTTCGCAACGAATAAAAAAGAATTTCACCGTTTATGCCGAAGCCGATTACAACCGGTTCTCACCGTTAGAAAATAGTGTTTCGTATCTTTTATCCGACAAAAAAGAGTACTCGCCAAATACGCCCAAAGGGCTATCGAAATACGACCCGGCTTTACAGCAACAAAATAGTTTTAGCTATCTTATTCACTTACAATACCAGAAGCGACAACATAAACCGTGGCTCGAAAAATCGCCTTTTTTGTTTATCTACGATTTTTACCAGTTTAATCTCTATTTTAAACAAGGGGTTAAAAATGTTTTTTCTTCCGAGTCATACTTTAGTCTCATTGATTTTAGTTATCGTCAGCAAGCAAATCTATCGCCAAGTGCAGGACTATTTTGGAAAGTGAATGCAGGCTATTTTTTCAACAACAAACAGATGCACTTTTCGCAATATAAACACTTTAATACTTCGGAGATTTTAGTTCCTTTTAAAACATTTACACACTCATTTCAAATGCTTAACGATTACGAATTCAGCACAAATCAAAGTTATCTGAACATTGGTGCCGAGTTCAGAACCGAATATCTTTTGCTCCGCTATATTTCGTTTCTAAATAAGAAAACATGGAGCGAAAGCATTCATTTTAATTACCTTACAACTTGCGGATTAAAAAACTACTGGGAAGCAGGATACAGTTTAAACAGTCTGTTTTATGTTGGGAACGTTGGCCTGTTTACCGGATTTCGCGGAAACAAATTTGAAAGTGTTTCAGTTAAAATCTCTATTTCGGGATTCGAATAATCGATTTAGAAATATACTCAAACCACATAGCTTTTCGGTACTTGTTACCAAAACAGATGTATCCATCCCTGAATAATTTTTCCTGTTTCGGGGTCGAGCTGCGAACCATACATACTGTGTGGGATTGAATAGATGATTAGCATAACAATAGATGCCACAACTACATAAACAGGACGCTCTTTTTTACGAATAGCAAAAAACGCAATTAGCCAAAAAATAAACGCAACCAATGTTTTATTGTCGGTTAAATCCCAGGCAAAAGGGACACCTGCCCACGCTTCGCCAAAAGCATACCATTGTACCCAGGGGCCTAAAATCATTCCTCCAATAAATAGAGCAATAACCGTAGCATTTGTATAAAACTTATATTTCTTGTATTTAAACAGAGCCATAATACCGGCAAGGTTTCCAAGCAGCATTGCAAAAAACATAAAGAAAATATGAGGTGCCAGTACTCCTGTCGGAACAGCTCCTTTAAAACGAATGACCACAGGTTCTTTTTCTAAATACGCTTTTCCGTTTAGAGTAAAGTAGTATTGTATTTTTCCCGCAGCAGCCTGTTCAGGCACATTGGCAAACCAACCACGTTCTTCGGTTATTTTAAAAATCTTATTCATAACAAACGAGTGCACAGGTTTTACCATGTATTTAAAGTCTACTTCTTTGTACGGGTCGCTGGTATTTAAACGTTTGTAATAAAGTTTAGCCAAAATGGTAGAATCGGCAATGCCAAGTTGAACATACGAATCGCCACCAATCTCGATGCTTCGCACCAAACGTAAATTGTAACTTTTATTGTTTACCGAAACCTCCATCTTTTTATGGTAAGTAGGTCCGGTTTTCCGTTGATAAATAACAGCTCCTAATGTAATAACAAGGGCCAAAACCCAATAGAATGTAACTTTCATTTTTTAATGATTATTTAGAATAAAATAATACAAAGGTTTTTTTGTTAAAAAGGTTCAATAGACGTTTAAACCGCACATAATTTTTCACGTCAAACTACTTCACCAAACAGATCGTAATCTTCGGCACCGGTAATTTTAACGGTTACAAAATCGCCTTGTTTTAACTCTTTTTCTGAAACAATTAGTACTTCTCCGTCTACTTCCGGCGAATCGAATTCGGTTCGGCCAATATAATAGTCGCCTTCCTTTTTGTCGATAATAACGTTATAAGTTTGCCCCGTTTTTTGTTGATTTAACATGGCTGAAACAGATTGTTGAATCTCCATTATTTCATCGGCACGCCGCTGTTTTATCTCATCACTCAGGCTGTCGTCATATCGTTCGCCTGCCAGCGTTCCCTCTTCGTGCGAGTAGGTAAAAACACCCAAACGCTCAAATTTATTCTCTTCAATAAACTGTTTTAGTTCTGCAATATCGTTTTCTGTTTCGCCGGGAAACCCAATCAACATTGTTGTTCGTAAGACAACTCCGGGAACTTGCTCTTTTATGGTTTTAAGTAATGCTTCGGTTTCTTCGCGTGTAACATTTCGTTTCATTCGTTTTAACACCTGATTTGTAATGTGTTGCAATGGCAAATCGAGGTATTTACACACTTTTGGATTTTCGCGCATAACCGGTAAAATCTCCATCGGAAATTTTGTGGGATATAAATAGTGCAACCGAATCCACTCAATTCCATCTATCTCCGATATTTGGTTAATAAGTTCTGCCAGCCGGTTTTCGCCATATAAATCAATTCCGTAGTACGATAAGTCCTGAGCAATTAAAAGAATCTCTTTCACTCCTTTTTTTGCCAGATAACGGCTCTCTTTTACAAGGCTTTCAATGGTTCGCGATTTATGTTCGCCGGTCATTTTTGGAATAGCGCAAAAAGCACAGTGACGGTTACAACCTTCCGAAATTTTCAGATAAGCATAATGAGAGAGTGTGGTAATTTTACGGTAGTAAATATATTCGGGGTCGTATGTAACTTTAAGTTCGTCGACCATTGCTTTTAAATCGAATTTACCGAAAAACCTGTCCACTTCGGGCAGCTCGTCTTTTAATTCTCCGGCATATCTTTCCGAGAGGCATCCCATTACATAAAGCTTATCGATATCGCCACGTTTTTTGGCTTCCACATAATCGAGAATCATTTCAACCGACTCCTGTTTTGCATCGTGAATAAAACCGCAGGTATTTATAAAAACGGCATCGAATCCGGGTTCGTCCGAATCGTGCACCACTTCAAACTTTCCCCTCTCCAACTGGCTAAGCAAAACCTCCGAGTCGACAAGGTTTTTCGAGCAGCCCATGGTTATAACATTAATTCGTTTCTTCATACTTTAATTTGCCATTTTGCCAATTGCAGTGAAATGCCTGCATTTTTTATGTAATAAAACTAATATTTCACAATACTCATT
>JALUZN010000095.1 GCA_027011835.1 Draconibacterium sp.
TCTTTTGGGCCTCATCTTTAAACTCGTTACTGCGAGATTATTCAAAACTTTAGATTAATAGCACAGGGGCAATCGCAGGTAAATTAAACTGTTTTCTGAACATTGTTTTTTGTTTTAGTAATTGTTTTCAAAAAGTAGTCGCAAAAAAAAGAGTTTCCCCCTACTTTATCGAATAATATTTTAAGATTTCTTTTTTATGTTAAAAAGAATCGAAAATTTTAATTCGGGTACTTCATAATTCGTACAGATTTTATATTGATGCATATTTAAGCAACCCTAAAAAGAGGCAATTCAATATCTACAACACCTCTTCTTTTATTACTGCCAAATCAAATAATTTTCTAGCAGTAAATGCTTTAGTAGTAAATCTATTTCTATAATCGAAAGATAAGATATCTTACTTTGTTCACCCGGTAGTTAATATGATTTATATTAAGTTTACATTTATGATTTCTCTCTTTTTAGGACTCTATATTTCAATAAAAATAGTGATATTTGTCAGTAACAAGTAAAGGCGGATATCAACCTTAAAATTATACCAGATGTTTAAGATTCAAACGTTAAATAAAATCGATTCGGATGGGCTCAAACTTTTTCCTTCTGATTACATAATTTCGGACGAACAATCAGAAGCAGACGCTATTGTTTTGCGTAGTTTTAAAATGCACGATATGGAACTTCCAAAATCGTTAAAAGCAGTTGCGCGTGCCGGAGCCGGTGTTAATAATATTCCAATCGACAAATGTACCGAGAATGGAATTGTTGTTTTTAATACACCGGGAGCAAATGCAAATGGTGTAAAAGAGTTGGTAATAGCCGGTTTACTTTTAACATCGCGCGATATTATTGGTGCAGTAAACTGGGCAAAAACATTGATTGGGAAAGGCAACGAAGTGGCATCGTTAGTTGAAAAAGGGAAGAAAAACTTTGCCGGACAGGAAATAGAAGGGAAAACCCTTGCCGTAATTGGTTTGGGAGCCATTGGTGTTTTGGTTGCCAATGCAGCCAGCTCGCTTGGTATGAATGTGGTTGGTTACGACCCATATATTACCGTTCGGCACGCACTCGAACTGAACCAAAATATTAAATGGATTGAAGGAATAGAAGCACTTTTGGCTCAGGCCGATTATGTAACCGTTAATGTACCTCTAACTCCCGAAACAAAAGGTTATATCAATAAAGAGAAGTTTGATATGATGAAGGATGGAGTTAAAATTTTAAACTTTGCAAGAGGAGGGTTGGTCGACAATGCCGACTTAAAAGTTGCTATTGAATCGGGTAAAGTTTCAAATTATATTACCGATTTTCCCGATGAAGAGAGCCTGAAAATGGATAAAGTTATCTCTATCCCGCATCTTGGAGCATCAACAAAAGAGTCGGAAACCAACTGTGCGATTATGGCTGTTAATCAGGTTAAAGATTTTCTTGAAAACGGAAACATCAAAAACTCGGTAAACTTTCCGAATGCCGAGATGGAGTCGCATAACGAAGCCCGTATTTTAATTGCAAATAAAAATGTTCCAAATATGGTGAGCCAGATTTCAGCTGTTTTGGCAACCGAGGGAATAAATATTGATAACATGCTCAATAAAAAACGTGGCGATATTGCTTACAATATTATTGACGTAGACTCGAAAACAATTGACGAATCGATAAAAGAAAAATTAATGGCTATTGAAGGCATTTTTATGGTTCGTATTATTCAAGCATAAATTTCATAAAAAATAAAAATAATGAGTAAAAGTATTCAAACAAAGGCAGCCGACAATATTCGTATTCTTGCTGCGTCAATGGTGGAAAAAGCGAAGTCGGGGCACCCGGGAGGTGCAATGGGCGGAGCCGATTTCATTAACATTTTGTATTCGGAGTTTTTAAACTACGACCCGTCTGATATGACGTGGATTAATCGTGACCGGTTTTTTCTCGATCCGGGGCACATGTCGCCCATGTTGTATGCTGTTCTTTCAATGGCAGGGAAATATAGTATGGAAGATTTGGCCAACTTCCGCCAGTGGGGGAGTGTTACTCCCGGTCACCCGGAAGTAGATGTTGAGCGGGGAGTTGAAAATACTTCGGGGCCACTCGGGCAAGGTCATGTAATGGCTGTTGGTGCTGCAATTGCCGAGCGTTTCTTGGTTGCACGTTTTGGCGAATGGATGGCACATAAAACATATACTTTTATTTCCGATGGTGGTGTTCAGGAAGAGATATCGCAGGGTGCCGGACGTATTGCCGGATTTCTTGGCTTGAATAATCTGGTTATGTTTTACGATTCGAACGATATTCAGCTTTCGACATCAACAACCGATGTAACAAAAGAAGATACAGCAAAAAAGTACGAAGCGTGGGGATGGAATGTAATTTCAATAGTAGGGAATAATCCGGAACAAATACGCGAGGCACTTAAAAAAGCAAATGCAGAAACAGAGCGGCCTACATTAATTATTGGGAAAACAATAATGGGAAAAGGTGCAGTAACCGATACCGATGAGAGTTACGAAGGAAAATGCGAAACACATGGAATGCCATTAACAAATGCCGGAGCATCGTTTGCAAAAACAATCGAGAATTTAGGTGGCGATCCTGAAAATCCATTCCAAATTTTCGACGATGTAAAAGCGCTGTATGCGAAACGCGAGGCAGAACTTATTGAAGCTGCAGCTGCAAAAAAAGCAGAGCAGAAAAAGTGGGAAGCTGCAAATCCTGAGTTGGCACAAAAATTAAATAAATTCTTTTCAGATAAGGCTCCTGAGTTTGATTTTGCGTCAATTCAGCAAAAAGAGAATGTGGCAACCCGTGGTGCATCGAGTGCTGTTTTAGCCGCATTTGCCGATGGTGTTGAAAATATGATTGTCTCTTCTGCCGACCTTTCGAATTCGGACAAAACCGATGGTTTCCTGAAAAAGACAACAGCGTTTACAAAAGGCGATTTTAGTGGATCGTTTTTGCAAACGGGAGTTTCGGAATTAACAATGGCTTGTATGATGAACGGAATGGCACTGCACGGTGGAGTTATTCCGGTTTGTGGAACTTTCTTTGTTTTTTCGGATTACATGAAACCTGCCGTTCGTATGTCGGCATTAATGGGCTTGCCGGTTAAATATGTTTGGACCCACGACGCATTTCGTGTGGGAGAAGACGGGCCAACACATCAGCCTGTTGAGCAGGAAGCACAAATTCGTTTAATGGAGAAACTAAAAAACCACAAAGGCGAAAACAGTGCATTGGTACTTCGTCCGGCCGACGGAAACGAAACTACTGTAGCATGGAAAATGGCTTTGGAAAACACAACTACTCCATCGGCATTAATTTTGTCGCGTCAAAACATTACAAATTTACCGGTTGAAGGCGATGTTTATAAAGCAGCACTTCGGGCAGAAAAAGGGGCATACATTGTTCAAGAGTGCGAAGGAACACCCGATGTTGTATTGCTGGCAAGTGGTTCGGAAGTGGCAACGTTGGTTGAGGGTGCAGCTCTTTTAACCGAAAAAGAGGGGTTAAAAGTTCAGGTTGTATCTGTGCCTTCTGAGGGTGTTTTCAGAAATCAGTCAAAAGAGTATCAGGAGAGTGTTCTTCCAACCGGAGTTCCTCGTTTTGGAATGACTGCCGGATTGCCGGTAAATCTGTTGGGACTGGTTGGCGAAAATGGAAAAATATGGGGAATGGAATCGTTTGGCTATTCGGCTCCTTATACTGTTCTCGATGAAAAACTTGGGTTTAACGGCGAAAATGTTTTTACCCAGGTAAAAAAGATGTTATCTTAAAAATTAGCGGTAAAAAATAAAAAAAGGTGTTTCGGTTTCGAAGCACCTTTTTTATTTCTAAAATAAGTTAAAATAAGAGCATAAATCTAAAACTTTTTAATATTTTTACTTTTTAATATTTTTAAAAAGCACAAATTAAATATTGTATCAAAATGACAACAACAGACAGGCGGTCTTTTTTAAAGACTGCAACAGCAGTAGGAGCTGGATTAATTGTGGCTCCACAAATCTCGAAAGCCGGTGTTTCTAAACAGAAAAAGAAAGATGGTGAAGTGAATATCGCATTCATTGGGTGTGGAGGAAGAGGAAGAGGACATCTTTACAGAGCAGCGAAAACTGAAGGTGTGACAATTTCAGCTTTTTGCGATATCGATCCGGAAGCAATTCCAAAAGCACAAAAAATATTAACAGATAACGGACATCCTGAGGCTGAAGTGTATTCTAACGGAGAATATGCTTATTTAGAGATGTTAAAACGCGACGATATTGACGGAGTAATAATCGCTACTCCGTGGTTGTGGCACACGCGCATGGCTGTTGCAACGATGAAAGCAGGTAAATATGCTGCAGTTGAAGTGTCGGCAGCCAATACAATGGAAGAATGTTGGGACTTGGTTAACACTTCGGAGGAGACAGGAAAACCTTGTATGATTCTTGAAAATGTAAACTACCGTCGCGATGTGCTGGCAGTTACAAATATGATTAAGCAAGGGGTGTTTGGTGAGGTTGTTCATGGTCGTTGCGGATATCAACACAACTTGTTAAATGTGAAATTTAATAAAGACCTTAAATTTGGTAAAGGTGCAAAAGGCGAGGCGCGATGGAGAACACAACATTCGTTAAAACAAAATGCCGATGTTTATCCTACACACGGGCTGGGACCAATCGCACACATGCTCGACATCAACCGGGGAAACCGCTTTCTTTATCTAACATCGACCGCAACAAAAGCTGTTGGGTTAAAAGATTATATTGAGGAACAAGGTGGTGTAGACCATCCTTACGCAAAATTACCCTGGAAACTAGGTGATATTATTACATCGGTTATTAAAACTGCAAATGGAGAAAGTATTATTGTAACTCACGATACAAATCTACCACGCCCATATTCGTTAGGATTTAGAATTGACGGAACAGATGGTACAACCAATTTCGATATGGGAACAAAACGTATTTATGTTGAAGGAGAAGGGGAGTACGACAAGTGGGATGATTTCCAAAAATGGCAGGATAAATATGATCATCCGCTTTGGAAAAAGTATGGTGATATAGCAAACGGAGCCGGTCATGGTGGAATTGACTACTTTGTTACCCGCGAGTTTATAAACTCGGTTAAAGAACAACGTCAGCCGGTAATTGATGTGTACGATGCAGCAGCATGGAGTGCTGTTACACCGCTCTCTGAAGCGTCAATTGCAACCGGTAGTTCTCCACAATATTTCCCCGATTTTACAAGGGGTAACTGGATTAATAGAAAACCGGTAGAATATAAATAAATTCTACAATCAATTCGGTATTAAAGGTGTTCGGAAACGGACACCTTTTTTTTGTGTTATCGTTTTATTTTACAGTCCGTAGCCACGCTTCGGCCATTAATTGTGCGCCTGCCATGGCAGGGTGTACTCCGTCGTGGGTCCAATAGGTTGCCGGAGCATGTTTTAGTGCTTCGTCGAAAACGCGTTGAAACGGAACCCAGACTGCATCGAATTCTTCAGCAATTTTCAGTGCCACCGCCTGATACTCTTTCATCGGTTTAACCCAGCTTTCGTCAAC
The DNA here is from genome assembly GCA_027011835.1 of Draconibacterium sp. GTDB lineage: Bacteria > Bacteroidota > Bacteroidia > Bacteroidales > Prolixibacteraceae > Draconibacterium. Next base: position 5,538 of record JALUZN010000095.1, read on the forward strand.
AACTTTAGCACCTAAAACATAATATGGCTCACAAATAATCAGTTCAACATTGGGGAGTTTCTCTTTTGTTCGTTGTAATAGTTTCCGGTAGTCGTTTTCGTAAATTTCAATCGTGCCGTTGTAGTTGTTGTTTCTGGTGTGCCAATAATCGTTTACTCCAATTAAAATACTTAATACATCGGGTTTTAAATCCAAACAGTCTTTCTGCCATCTGTCGGCAAGCTGAAAAACTTTATTTCCACTTATTCCCCGGTTGTATATGGTCAATTTTTGTTCGGGATAGTTATTTAAAAGCGATGAGGCTGCTAAAAATGCATAACCCATTCCAAATGAACGTGGATTATTGGGAAGCTCTTTCTCTCTTTCGCGGCCGGCATCGGTGATCGAATCGCCCTGAAACAGAATTGTATTTCCTTTTTTGTAAAACAGACTGTTTTTTCCTGAAGAACTGTCAGTTGAAGAAGAGATACATGAAGATACAATTGTAGGTATTGCCGAAATTGCAGCAACTCCTGTTGCCGATTTTAATAAAAAGTTTCGTCTTGATTGTTTCATCCGATTTAGGTTTAAGTTATTTCTTTTTATTTAGGGCCATTCGTGTTTTGTGCAGTTCCATATTCATTTTCGTATATCGGTCTAATGAATTCTTTTTGTGAACCTCGAACTCCTCTTTCAGCTCTTTGTATTCGTTTTTTGTATAACGAGTAATTGCAAGGCTTCTTTTGTAGAGAAGAAAAACGATTCCGGACAAAACCAAAATACCAAGAATAAACAGATACATAAACAATGAGTATGCTGTTTTGTTAATACTCATTCCGAAAACAGTAATCGAATTTTCGCGTTTTATGGCACCTTTAAAATTCTCCTGAATTTCTTTTGTCTCTTCCGTTTTTGCTTTTAGCTCGTTTTGCAACGAAAGTATTTGACTTTTACTCTCGGTCAACTCATTACGTAAAACAGTAATAGAGTCGTACATGGCATTGTAAAACTGATTTAATTGAACCTCTTTTAAGAAAAAATTTCCATCCCAAAAATTCAGGTTTTTCTTAAATACAGAGAACTGATTGTTTAGGTTTTTCTCATTTTTCCAGGCATTAATATTTTTCTTTGCAAAAGAAACCGATGAAACAGAAACCGTTAAAATAAAGAGTAATATAAATTTCTTCATGTCCATAAAATTAGCTGTTTAACAAACGAATATAACCCTGGTTTGTTGCGTCCTCAAAAATAAAAGAGCAGCATATCTCCTTACGAGTTCAATGCAATCAGTTTTTTAAAAACACTGTTATAACAGTCTATTCCCAATACTGTGTTGGTTGGGTTGAAGTTATTTCTTGCTATCTATTCCGGTTTTTCTAGTAACTTGTCGGCCATTGCATCGGCAAGTTTTAATAGTTCCTCTTTATTGTTGGGTTTTAAAGCGCCCTTCTCTTCAACCGGTTCGTGCACAACTTCCCATTTAATCTTTTCGGCAAAAGTTTTCAGATTCTTTACTCCGCCACCATTCCACGAGTAGTTGCCAAAAATTCCAAGTAAATGATTTTTAGGAGCCATGTGCTCAATTGTAGAAAGCAAAATTTCGACATTTGGGAAAAGCGAGTTGTTATACGCTGCACTGCCCACAATAAATCCTTTGTATTTAAATATGTCGTTAATAATATACGACGTGTGTGTTTTCGATGCGTCGTAAACACGAATGTTTTTAATACCGCGTTCGGCAATCCGGCGGGCAATAATTTCGGCCATTTTTTGCGTATTTCCATACATCGAGCCGTAAACAATTACAACGCCCCGGTCTAAATCGTACGAGCTCCATTTGTTGTAGCGGGTTAAAATCCAGTCGAGGTTTGAACGCCAAATGGGACCGTGTGTAGCTGCAATCATTTTAATGTCGAGCGGGGCCAGTTTTTTTATGGCGCGTTGTGTGTGCGGGCAATATTTTCCTACAATGTTTGTGAAATAGCGCATCACTTCAACTTCATAAAAATCGAGATTAATTTCGTCGTCGAAAATTCCACCGTCGAGTGTGCCGTAACTTCCAAAAGCATCGCCCGAAAAAAGAATTTTGTTTGTCTCCTCAAAAGTTACCATTGTTTCGGGCCAGTGAACCATCGGAATCATTTGGAATTGCAGGGTGTGTTTTCCAAGTTCCAGTTTATGGTTGTCGTGTACCAACAGAACATTTTTCGGAGTCATATAGTAGGCTTCAACAAACCCGAATGTTTTTTTATTTCCCACTAAAATTACATCGGGATATTTTTGAATAAACGCTTTTAACGCTCCCGAGTGGTCGGGCTCCATATGGTTAATTATCAGGTAATCAACTTTCCGGTCGCCAATAATGTCTTCAATGCGGTCTAAATAATCGTCGATAAACGAACGTTCAACAGTGTCGATAACCGCAATTTTTTCGTCGACAATTAAATACGAACTGTATGAAATTCCGTGCGGAATGGGCCAGATGTTTTCGAATAAGTTGGTGCGGCGGTCGTTGAACCCCAAATAATAAATATCGTCGGCAAGATTTACTTGTTGCATAATTAATCTTTTTAAGTTTTCTGAAATTAAACAACAAATGTAATAAATTTAGAATGAATGGAATTGTTTTTCACGCACGAGAGTTTGAATTTAGTTAGCAGCTAATTTTTCATTTCCCGAAGAACGACTATTTTTGTGCAAAAGCGTAAGTTTATGTCCATAGAACACAAAAGCCGGATAATGACTTTCCCCAAGGTTGGAAAGTTTATTATCATATTTTTTGCACTTGCATTTATTGTTGTTGGTATCCGCGCCTGGCAGCTATATCAATACATTTTTCAGGAAAATGTAAAGAGTAATTACATTTTATATATTCCCAAAGATGCAACTTTTACACAAGTTACCGATAGTCTGACAATTCATAATATTCTTATTTCTGAAAAAGCTTTCAACTGGGTTTCGAAAAAGAAAAATTACCGGGAGACGATAAAACCCGGTCGGTATTTGCTGAAAAAAGGAATGAATACCAACCAGATTGTAAATGTTTTGCGTAGTGGAATTCAGGAACCTGTGAATTTAACTTTTAACAATGTGAGGTTTAAAGAAGATTTGGCTGGGAAGGTTAGTAAATATATCTGGGCCGACTCTCTCTCGGTTCTGAACCTTTTTTCGAACGATTCATTGATTGTTGAATATGGGTTTACTCCCGAAACTTTTCGTACGATGTTTATTCCCAATACGTACCAGTTTTACTGGACGACTTCGGCTAAAGAATTTGCGCAACGAATGAAAAAAGAGTACGATAAATTCTGGACAGAAAAACGAAAAGAGAAAGCAAAACAGATTGGCCTCTCGCCGCAGGAGGTAATAATTTTGGCCTCAATTGTTGAGAGCGAAACGGTGAAACCCGACGAGATGAAACGCATTGCCGGAGTCTATTTAAACCGGCTGAAACGGGGTATTTTGTTGCAAGCCGACCCAACCGTAAAATACGCCGTTGGCGACTATTCCATTAAGCGGGTTCTGAACAAACACCTCGAAATCGACTCGCCATACAATACGTATAAATATGCAGGTTTGCCTCCGGGGCCAATTATGTTTCCCGAAACATCGGCAATTGATGCAGTTCTCGATTACGAAAAACACAGCTATATTTATATGTGTGCAAAAGAGGATTTCTCGGGGTATCATAATTTTGCAAAAACGTTGGCACAGCACAACCGGAATGCTGCAAAATACAGGGCAGCATTAAACAAAAATAAAATTTGGAAATAGATTTTTGATTAAGGAATCTGCCTGTTTTATTGCCCCAAAAAGATGAGGGCTGAATATGGCATGAGAATTCGTTATACGCAATTTACTTCGCGTTCCAGTTCGATGCCAAATTTTTCGAGAACCGACTTTTTTATCTCTTCCGAAAGGTTATAAATTTCTTTTCCGGTGGCGTTTCCATAGTTTACAATTACAAGTGCTTGTTTATTGTGAACGCCAAAATCGTTTTTGCGGTAACCTTTCCATCCGGCTTTTTCAATTAACCACCCGGCAGCCAGTTTTACCTTTTCTTCTCCGGCACTATAACCCGGTACCTCACCAAATTCTTTTTCAATTTTTTTAGCAACGGCAATATCAACCACAGGATTTTTAAAAAAGCTTCCGGCGCTGCCTGTTTCCGTAATTTCGGGGAGTTTCTCGGTGCGTATTTCGGTTACTGCTCTTTTTATGTTTTCGAGATTAATCTCGCCGAACCGGGCAACTTTCTGTTCGAGTGCTTTGTAATTTAGTTTATACTCGGGAAATTTATCTAATTTAAATGTAACCGATAAAATAATAAACTTCTCCTTCAACCGGGTTTTAAAAATGCTGTTCCGGTAGGCAAACGAACACGCTGAATTTGTATATTCCACAATTCGTTGCTCGCTTAAATCGTAACCTTTTACTTTCTCTATTATATTCGCAACTTCCTGTCCGTAGGCACCAATGTTCTGAACCGGTGCCGCACCAACCGTTCCGGGAATAAATGCAAGATTCTCTGCTCCGCCAAACCCATAATCGACACAATACTTTACAAACTCGTCCCAGTTTTCACCTGCGCCTGCTTCAATCCAAATGTTTTGGCGGTCTTCGTTTACAACCTCCACTCCCGGTACATTCGGATGAATAACCAGCCCGTCGAAATCGTTTAAAAACAGAATGTTACTTCCTTCGCCCAGAATTAAAACTTTTTCCTCTTGCCAGCTTTTGTTCGAGTCTAAAAAAATATCCAGATCTTCGGCTTCGGTAAATTCAAAAAAATATTTTGCTTTTACATCAATTCCAAAAGTGTTGTGCGACTTTAACGAGTAGTTTTCAAGAAAACGAATCATGCTTTTTTCGGCAAAGATAAAAGAAGAATTCAAAATCAGGTTTTATTTTTTTTGAACGAAGAAATTATCCGAATCACAATATTGACTTCCGTTAAAAGTTTTATATATGTAAACTGTGTGGATTGAGTATATTAGCAGAAAATTTGCAAACTTATTGAAAACAAACAGAAAAAATATAGTTGTTTCGGTTACCAACGATTTGGTTGGCGACAACCGCGTGCATAAAGTTTGTTGCTCGTTAACCGAAATGGGGTTCGAAGTTTTGCTGGTGGGGCGAAAGTTGCCGGGGAGTTTGCACGTTAAAAACCGGCAGTACAAAACCAAACGTTTTAAATTGCTTTTTAAAGCCGGAGCTCTGTTTTATGCCGAATACAATTTCCGGTTGTTGCTTTTCTTACTTTTTTCTAAAACCGACATGTTGCTTGCTAACGACCTCGATACATTAACAGCCAATTTTATTGCTTCAAAAATTAAAAGGAAACCGCTTGTTTACGACAGTCACGAATATTTTACCGAAGTTCCGGAATTGATAAATCGCCCAAAAGTAAAACGAATTTGGGAGTGGCTTGAAAAAAAGATGGTTCCGAAAATCGATTTTGCGTATACGGTTTGTGATTCGATAGCCGAAATCTACCGGAATAAATACGGAACCGATTTTCAGGTAATTCGTAATGTGCCGAAAGCTGCAACCTATTTCCGAAAAGAGGAGAGCGAAACGAAGAGCGAAAAGGTAGTAATTTACCAGGGAGCAATTAATGTGGGGCGCGGATTAGAACAGGCAATTCTGGCAATGAAACAGGTTGCCGGTGCCAGGCTTGTAATTGCCGGCGACGGCGATATAAAAAGCAAATTAGAGAAACTTGCCGAACGCGAAAAATTAACCGACAAAGTTACCTTTACAGGGAAAATTCCGCTCGACGAACTGGCTGCTCTTACTTCGCGTGCCAGCCTCGGGCTTTCGATAGAAGAAGATTTAGGATTGAATTACCGGTACGCACTGCCTAATAAATTGTTCGATTATATTCAGGCGCGGGTTCCGGTGTTGGTTTCCAACTTGCCCGAAATGGCTGCAATTGTCAATCGATATAAAATAGGCGAAATAACCACTTCGCTAGAACCGGATGTTTTAGCAGCTAAAATTAATTCGGCACTTACCGACAGGAAAAAAAGAGAAGTGTGGAATGCCAACTTACCCGAAGCAGCAAAAGTGTTAACCTGGGAAATAGAGGAGAAAAAGCTTTATGAAATCTTTTCGAAGTTTGTAGGTTAACTCAACGCACAGAATTTTTAACCAAGTAAATTATCGAAATTAACCAACGAGTTACTCCTTCCCGAATCATTAATTTTTCCATTAGAGCAAACCAGTGTTCGTGCCGGTTTCTTTGCAATTGATGCATAATCGTGCGTAGCCATTATTATGGTTTTCCCTTCGTTGTTGAGCCTGATAAAGAGGTCGATAATTTGCTCCGAGGTTTCGGGGTCGAGGTTTCCGGTGGGTTCGTCGGCAAGAATTAATTCGGGATTGTTAAGAATAGCGCGTGCAATTACAACTCGCTGTTGCTCTCCACCGCTTAACTCGTGGGGCATTTTCTCCAATTTATTTAGCGCGCCTACACTTTTTAAAACCTCGTTTATGCGATTGTCGATTTCAGTTCTGTTTTTCCACCCGGTAACTTTTAAAACGAATGCAAGATTTTCGTACACATTTCTGTCGGTAAGCAGTCTGAAATCCTGAAAAACCACGCCCAGTTTTTTTCGTAATTCCGAAATCTCCTTCTCTTTTATTTTCATCAGTTGATAACCCAAAACCGTTCCGCTTCCCTTAATTAAACTTATCTCGGCATTCAACGTTTTTATCAGACTGGTTTTTCCGGTACCCACTTTCCCAACAATGTACACAAATTCGCCTCTATTAACCGTTAAATTTACATTGGTAAGAACACGATGTTCTTGCTGATAAATATCTGCTCCGGCCAAATCGATAACCTTGTTGCTCATACGTTAATTTGAAATATTTGGTAAAATAAACGTAAAAAATTTAATTGCCTGCATAATAAACGAAAGAAATAAACAGTTTCTTGTTAAGAAATCAAAACGGTTTTGCGCGAATAGTGACGGAGATTGAGCTATTTTGTAAAATTAAATGGCAGGTAAAGTTTTAAC
>JALUZN010000096.1 GCA_027011835.1 Draconibacterium sp.
TAATAAGCGAGCGGTATAAAACAATTATGCAAGACAATCTTGTGAACTCGCAAAAACTATACAACGAAACCAAAATTTATTACGACAACGGTTTTCGCGAAGAACAAGATGTTGCACAGATGAAAATTATTTTAAAAACAGCAGAGAATGAGATTTTAAAAGCCGACCGCGAATTATCGATAGCCAAAATTGTTTTAAAATATGCCATGGGCTACGACCTTGAAAAAGAGATAAAACTTTCGGACAATATAGAAACCTATATTTTACCGCTAGTTACCAAGAGCAATCAGTTTCAGTTCGATTTTAACAAACACATCGACTATCGTTTGGCCCAAACAAATTTTCAGGTTTCCGAAAAATTGGTAAAACTTCAGAAGGCCACATATTTACCGCGATTAAGCGGATTTTACCGGTTTAACAAAGCGGCGTACAGCAACAGTGCAAATTTGCTACACTCCGACTGGTATCCGTCGTCGTTGGTTGGGTTGCAACTTTCGATGCAACTATTTAATTCGGGGAACAAAAGGTCGAAACTTCAGCAGGCAAAAATTGAACTCGACCAGGCCGAGACAAACATGAAACTTGCCGAAATTACACTTCAAAAAGATTATTTAACAGCAAAAGCTCAGATGGAAACGGCAATTGAAAAGTTCGAAAACGACCGGGAAAACAAGGAGTTAGCAAAAGGTATTTTAGACAAAACACAAATAAAATTTAATAACGGAATGGTAAGCAGCGTTGAACTCTCGCAGCAAGAAACACAATATTTAAACACGTTTAAAGCCTTTGTTGCATCGACCTTACAACTATTACAAGCCGACTTAAAATTGAAAAAAGCAGTTGGAAATTTATAAACCTGTTCAGAAAAAAAAAGAAAATGAAAAAGATTCTATTTATAACATGCATGGCACTAATACTTGGGGCATGCAACACAAAAGAAACGCCAAACGAGGTAACAAAACGCAATCAGCTGCAACAGTACAAACAAGAGATGCACGATTTAAAGATTAAAATTAGTGAACTTGAAAAAGAGCTAAATCTGAACAAAAAAGCCGAAACGGTAAAAGTAAAAGTGGTTAAGCTTGAACGTAAACCTTTTGAACATACCATTGAAATTACCGGAAAGGTTGAAGCAATAAACGATGTAAAAGTGAGCCCCGAAACAAGCGGTGTAATAACAAAAGTTTTTGTGGAAGAGGGGCAAAAGGTAAAGAAGGGAGATATTCTGGCAAAAATAAATACCGAAATACTTGAGCGTACAATAGACGAGCTAAATGTTCAATTAGATTTGGCCAAAACAAACTACGAGCGTCAGGCAAATTTATGGAAACAAAATATTGGCTCGGAAATGCAGTATTTGCAAGCGAAAAATAAAAAAGAGAACCTCGAAAAACGAATTGAAAGTTTACAGGCTCAAGTTGATATGGCCGAAATAAAATCGCCGGTTAGCGGTGTTGTAGATGTGGTTTATCAGAAAAAAGGAAATATTGGGAACTCGCAAGTGCCTTTTGCAAAGGTGGTTAACATTAGTAAAATAAAAATTTATGCCGACATCTCGGAGTCTTACCTTACCAAAATTAATAAAGGCGATAAAGTTAGTCTCTTTTTCCCTGCCCTCAATCGCGAGATAAAAGCCAAAATCAATCAAATTGGAAATACAATAGACCCAAACAACCGAACTTTTAGAGTTCGAATTGATATTAATAACCCCGATAAAATGATTAAACCCAATCTGGTATCGATTGTAAAGTTGCGCGACTACGAAAACCCACACGCCATTACCGTTCCCGTGCTGTATATAAAAGAAGATTTAAAAGGGAGTTATACATTTATTGTGGATAACCAAAACGGAAAAAATGTTGCAAAAAAGGTGTATGTAAAAACCGGGGTTACAAACAACAATATTATTGAAATTACCGACGGGTTAAAAGCCGGAATGTTAATTGTTTCGGAGGGTTACAATCAAATTAACGATGGCACTCCAATCGAGTTTTAAAAAAAATAATTTGCATAAAACCGAAAGAAATGGCGGAAGAAAAAGATAAAAACATTCAGAATATTACGCGGAAATTTAAACTGACGTATCTGGCGCTGAAAAACAAAACAACGGTTTATATTTTAACCGCTTTACTTGTATTTTTCGGAATTTGGTCGTACCAGAAAATGCCGCGCGAGTTAATGCCCGAAATTGTGGCACCAAATATTCTTATTCAAACCATCTACCCGGGAAACTCTCCGGTTGATATAGAAAACCTGATTACCCGCCCAATTGAGCAAGAGTTAAAAGGGCTGAAAGGGGTGAAGAAGATTACGTCGGCATCGTACCAGGATCGCAGTTCAATTAATGTTGAATTCAATACAACTTTTTCGATAAAGCAGGCGCTGCAAGATACGAAAGACCGTGTTGACAAAGCAAAATCGGAACTGCCCGACGACCTCGACCAGGATCCGGTTGTGGTAGATATCGACTTCTCTGAATTTCCAATAATGAATGTAAACCTTTCGGGCGATTACAGTATGCGCGACCTGAAAAAATATGCCGAAATTTTACAGGACGAATTTGAAAGTTTAAACGAAATTTCGGAGGCAAACATTAAAGGAGTTGAAGAACGTGAGATTCAGATTAATGTCGACCCGTACCAGCTCGATGCTGTTGGAATAACTTTCGACGATATTGCAAAAGCCATTCGTGTTGAGAACATTACAATGGGAGCCGGCGAGTTTACATCCGATAAAATACGCCGCGTTATCAGGGTGGCAGCCGACTATAAAAACATCGACCAAATTGCCAACACCATTATAAAAGTGAATAAAGGGAAACCGGTTTATATTCGCGATGTGGCAAAAGTTGTTGACGGCTACAAAGAGAAAGCAACCGTGGCAAGATTAAACGATAAACCGGTGGTTACATTAACCATTAAAAAGAAATCGGGAGAGAATATTCTTGCTGCCTCAGGAAAAGTGCTTGCCGCAATTGAAAAGCAAAAGGCCGGAGGATTTATTCCGAAAGAGCTTATTATTACAACCACCGACGATAAAACGCACCACATTCGAAACGAAATTAGTAACCTCGAAAACAGTATTATTCTTGGAATGATTCTGGTTATCTTCATTCTCTATCTGTTTCTCGGGTTACGAAATGCACTTTTCTCGGGGCTTGCCATTCCAATGTCGATGTTTTTATCGTTTATTATTTTACAACAGTCGGGAACAACACTTAATAATATGGTGCTTTTCGGGCTAATTTTAGCCCTTGGAATGTTGGTTGACAATGCCATTGTTGTGGTCGAAAACGTTTACCGGCTGCATAGTCTGGGGTATTCGGCACTCGAAGCCACAAAAAAAGGAGTGAGCGAAATTGCTATGCCCATAATTTCGTCAACACTTACCACGCTGGCAGCATTTATTCCGTTGTTAATGTGGGAAGGAGTAATTGGCGAGTTTATGAGTATTTTACCAAAAACTTTAATTATTGTTTTGTCGTCGTCGCTGTTTGTGGCACTAATTTTAAATCCGGCTTTTGTTTCAACATTTATAAAAATTGAAGATATTAAAACCCGTGCAAACTGGCGGCGGTCGTTACTTTTAGCTGCTATTTTTGCGCTTTTGGCATTGCCATTCTATTTTATACAAATTTATGCAGTTGCCAATATTTTAATGACAGTTACAATTTTGCTTGTGCTGAATTTAATTCTTTTACGTCCGTTGGCGCGTTGGTTTCAAACAAAATTTCTGGTGTGGCTCGAAAATTTTTACAGCCGCCAATTGCGATTTGCATTAACCGGATACAAGCCCTATTTATACTTTCTTTTAACAATTGTTTTGTTGGTCTTTTCTGTAAACTTTTATTTTAACAGCAACCCTAAAGTTCTGTTTTTCCCCAATACCGAACCACAATCGGTTTATGTTACAATGGAGTTGCCTATTGGAACAGCCATCGAAAAAACCGATGAAGTATCGTATAAAGTTGAGAATATAATTAAGGAGACACTCCGTCCGTATCGCGAAATTGTTAAGTCGATTACAACAAGTGTTGGTTCAGGTAAGGGAAATAAATTTGAGGAGTTAACAAGTCCGAATAAATCGCTTACAACCATTTCGTTTGTCGAGTTTAAATTCCGTAAAGGAATAAGTACAACCGAAATAATGAAAGAGCTCACACAAAATCTTGATGGATTTGTTGGGGCTAAAATTTATGTTGAAAAAGAGGAGATGAAACCGCCAACCGGCGAACCGATAAACATTGACGTTTCGGGCGATAAATTCGAAGAGTTAATACGTATTACCGACGATTTTATTAAAATAATTGAAGACGATGATATTCAGGGAATCGACGAATTGAAACTAAACATTAATGTTAATCAGCCCGAAATGTTAGTAAAAATAAACCGCGAAAAAGCCCGTTTATACGACCTTTCAACGCAGCAAATTGCAATGGCATTCAGAAATTCGCTTTTTGGTTACGAAGCCGGAAAATTTAAAGATGGCGAAGACGAGTACGACATTACAATTCGCCTCGAAGAGAAATACCGGAACGATATTTCTACACTGATGAACCAAAAATTAACAGTTCGAAATCAGGACGGGCCACCAAAAGGAACAAAGGTACCAATTTCGGCAGTGGCAAGTTTCGAATATTCAACCACGTACGATAAAATTACGCGTATCGACAATAAACGGGTAATTACCATCTCTTCGGGAATTGTTGAGGGATACAATGCAAACCGGATAAATGCCCGAATCAGGCAACTTCTGGCCGATTACGAAATGCCAAACGGGTATAGTTACGCATTTACCGGCGAACAAAAAGAACAAGACGAAAGCAGCCGGTTCCTTATTTTTGCACTTCTTGTGGCTATTGCCTCAATTATGCTTATTCTGGTTACCCAGTTTAACTCGTTTATTCGCCCGGTAATTATTCTTGCAACGGTTGTATTCAGTACAATAGGAGTTTTCCTCGGGCTTAGAATTTTTAAAATGGATTTTGTGGTTATAATGACCGGAATAGGAATTATTTCGCTGGCTGGAATTGTGGTAAACAACGGAATTGTTTTAATCGATTATATCGACCTTCTTAGAAAACGAAAACGCGAAGAGCTAAACTTGCCTGAAAGTGCATTTCTACCTGCCGACATTCAAATTGAAACGCTTGTTGAAGCAGGAAGAACACGATTGCGCCCCGTTTTACTTACTGCCATTACAACCGTTCTCGGACTATTACCGCTGGCAATTGGCCTGAATTTCGACTTTTTTGGATTGTATGCTCACTTCGACCCCAACTTCTCGATTGGTGGCGAGAGTGTTGCCTTTTGGGGACCAATGTCGTGGACAGTCGTTTTCGGATTAACATTTGCCACATTTTTAACCCTGCTTATTTCGCCGGTAATGTATATGATAACCATTCGCATAAATTACCGGGTTCGTAAAATATTTGGAAAACTGCCACAAAAAACGGAAAAAGAGTAATAATGAAGTTGTTTAAAGCTAAAGCGAAAATCGGTTACTTTCGTAGATGCTCTTTAACTTTAAACAACTTCATTTTAATCAGAACTTTAATTTAGCCAGTTTATCAGGGTTTTCTTTACCCGAAACCGGTCGCATTCTGAACGAATAACTGTATTCGCGTGCAAGCAACGAATATTGCGGATGAGTATGTGCCCCCCAACTGTTATCGCCGCCAACGCCCATCTGTTTATAATCTATATTTACCGAAGTAAGATTTCGTGGTTTTACGTCGGTTGTGTGCCGGTTAACCACTTTTACTCCCGGATGTTGGCGACCATCGGTACGCTCTATCGATTCGAAATCTTCCATAATATTGTGGTGTGCACTCACTTCTAACAGTGGCATTCCAACAAACAGAAGTCCTTCTCCCGCCTTATCAGTAATGGTAACCCATCGTACATCGGTTTTATTCCCGTTCTCCTGCGGACGAAGATAAGCCCAGTACTGATCGGCAACCGAGCCACTATACAAACCAACAAAAGCAGCCGTTTTTCTATCCCAGTACGACTCCTGAGGACCGCGTCCGAACCATTTCATCTGGTCGAATTTACGCGGCATTACCAAATTCATTCCCATTCTGAAAATATGTGGCAATTTCTCTTTTATCATTTTAAAGTTGTTATTAACTACAACATCGCCCGAGCCGTAAACCGTATAAACCGTACTGTACGTTGCAATAGCTTCGTTGTTTTTATCTGTTAAATTGAACTTAAAATGAATTATTGCTTTGTTGGCTCCTGTTTTGCTAACTGTTGCTTCGGTAACTTTTCGGTTTTCTCCTGCTTTTCGCCAAACCCTGTTTTGCTTATACAATCCGTTTCCAAAATCGTTATCGATGGGGGCACGCCAGAAATTAGGAATCGGCCCGCTTTTTAACAGTTCTGTTTTACCGCTTTTAAAGCTCGAAATTACACCTGCTTTTTTGTCGAATTCAATGGAAAAACCATCGCCCGAAATAGTTGCAACGGCTCCTTTATCGTCAACGGTTAATGCTTTAAATTGCGATGCATCAACTCGTGCTACCGGTTTAAAAATTGGTAATTTAAATTGTTCGGAAGCTAAATTTGTTCCTGCCGAAAGCAATCCGTCCTTCTGTTTCAGATTGGCTCGTATTGTTAAAAAATATTCAACTCCGGGTTTTGGCGAAATATGAATATTTGGATGAACATTTACTGTTTCTCCGGGTTTTGCAACAATATCTTTAAATTTTCCACTATCAATAATTATTCCGTCGCCGGTAACTTCCCATTCAAAATTAAATTTATCGAGATTGATGAATGAGAATTTATTTTTTATTGAGATTGAATTCTTTTTTAAATCAACTGCATCGAACCCAATATTTTGGTACACTTTTTTCACCTCAAGCAATGCCGGTTTTGGAGTGCGGTCGGGGTCTACCAAACCGTTAAGACAGAAGTTACCATCGGAAGGAACCGTATCGGGGCCAAAATCTCCGCCGTATGCCCAGTACTCTTCTCCCTCTTTATTTGTTGTTAGCAGTCCCTGGTCTACCCAGTCCCAAATAAATCCTCCCTGCAATACATCGTATTTTTCAATTACATCCCAGTAATCCTGCAAATTGCCAACACTATTTCCCATGGCGTGTGCATATTCGCATTGTATAAGCGGTTTATCCGGCTTGCCAAGTGCATATTTCTCCATTCTGCTGATGTGCATATACATGGGGCAAAAAATATCGGTATTACGGCTGCGGCCTGCTCTTTCGTATTGAACAGGGCGAGTTTGATCAACCGATTTTAGATAATCGTAAGTTGCCTCGAAATTAACTCCGTTTCCGGCTTCGTTTCCCAACGACCAGGTAATAATGCAGGGCTGGTTTTTATCGCGTTCGAACATATTTTGCGTACGAAACAGGTGCGCTTTTTTCCACGACGGATTCTTTGCAAGCGACTCGGGTCCGTAGCCCATTCCGTGCGATTCGATATTGGCTTCGTCAATAATATAAAGACCATATTTATTGCACAACTCGTACCACAATACAGGTTCGGGATAGTGCGATGTGCGCACTGCATTAATATTATGCTTTTTCATGGTTTTAATATCAAGCAACATGGTTTCTTTGTCTTGAACGTGGCCGGTTTTATCGTTATGCTCGTGCAAATCGACCCCTTTCATATATACATATTTACCATTTACCAACAGTTTTGCATCTTTAATTTCAACAGTGCGAAATCCTACTTCCTGCCTGATTACTTCAACAATTCCGTCGTTATTCCGAAGTGTAATTACAAGTTCGTATAAGTTAGGAATTTCGGCCGACCACTGTTTTACTCCGGGAATTTTCGTGTTGAATAAAACACTTGTTTTTCCGGCAGGTAATTTTTTTGAAAATTTCATAATGGTATTGTCTCCGTCGTTCAGTTCGGCTTCAATAACACCCGACTTTACTTTATCGCCAAGATTAAGCACCGAAATATCTAACTGAAATATTCCGGTTTTATACAATGAATCGAGACCGGCAACAACTCTGAAATCCTGAATTTGTTGCGGGTTGCGTACCTTTAAATATACATCGCGTGTAATTCCACTCATTCGCCAAAAGTCCTGATCTTCGAGATACGAGGCATCGCTCCAGCGAAATACTTCGGCTGCTATTGAGTTTTTTCCCGCCTTTAAATACTTTGTGATATTGAACTCGGCAGGTGTCTTACTGTCTTCGCTATAGCCAACATATTGCCCGTTTATCCAAAGGTTTAGGCACGAACTAACTGCACCGAAATGTACAATTACATCTTTCCCTTTCCAGTCGTCAGGAATTTCGAACGTGCGTTTATACGACCCCACCGGATTATAAAACGACTGAATTGTTGGTGGTGTTTTTTTATGCGGATATTTTACATTTACATAAATCGGATAGTCGTATCCTTTAAGTTCCCAGTTTGCAGGTACATCTATCTCGTCCCATTTCCGTGTATCAAAATCGTCTTTAAAAAACCAAAACGGACGGTCGGCAGGTTTGTGTGCCAAATTAAATTTCCACTTCCCGTTTAACGACTCAATCATTGTCGATTGCCACTTATCTTCGCCACGTGCCTGTTTTACATTGGCAAACGGAATAAAATGAGCATGCGCCATTTCGCGGTTTATCTGGCAAATACTTTGGTCTTGCCACGGTTGCGGATTGGGTTCTTCGTAAGGAACATTCGAATAATCGGTGTAATGCGTACAAGAAACCAGCAAGACACTTGCTAATAAAAACGCAGAATTTACAAACAGCTTTAAATTTTTCATGGGAAAAGTATTTTAATTTTTATTCAAACACATTAATAAATACGACGTCTAAAATATAAAACACACCTAAATTACAGGCTATTCCCAAATAAAAAAAGGGGGTAATTTTTTTTAGCTGAAGAGTGCTTCAATTTTTGCTTTTACTTCATCTTCGTCGGGGTCTATGTCGAAAACAATTTCCGGTTTCAGATAAAAAAGTTCGTTATCGGCTTTAAATCTTGCTTCACCACCGCCGGTAATATTCAACATTACAATAGCATCTTTTTCAATTTTACCTGCTTTAACCGCATCAATTAAAGTTGCTGTTGCCACAGCCGCCGCAGGGTGAATGTCAATTCCTTCGGTTTCCTCGAAAAGAATACCAGCTTGGCGAGCTTCGTCGTTTGTTGCTCTCAACACTTCGCCATTCGAATCTTTCAGTGCATCATACAATCCACCGGCAATTGGGTAGGGTGGTTTACGGTTCGAGAGAACTTTTGCATCCATTCTCTCAACTTGTTTGCGGGCTTCATCATTATCGAGCGGCAACATCTCTCTCGAATCGAGTTTCCAGGCATCGTGAATTGGCGTAAAAGGTAAATTTTGGGCAACCATCAATTTCATTTTTTTGTTGCCAAATCGTCCGTCTTCAATAAAACGAAGATTCGCTTCCCAGGCAGCAACAGCACCGGTTCCGCTTCCTACTGCCTGAAAATAGTAATCGGGAATTTCGCCAATTTTTGTTGTTGCCGAAAGCATTGTTGTTCCCATTCCATCGCGACGGGCAACATTTTTTGCACCTCCTTCGGCAACAAAACCATCCATTGCCGCAATAATATTCGACAGGTGAATGGCATCGAAATAATCGCTTCCCGAGCGACTGCTTACCAGTTTTACACAACTTTTTAACGGTGCATTGAACCAAAGTGCACTTAAATTATCTTCGGGAACGCAAATGAGTAATGGTATATTATTGTCTGAACAAACCTGAGCAAAAGCACGCGACGTATTTCCGGCCGAGGCAACAACTAAAATTTTGTTCATTTCGGGAGTCATTCGTCCGCATACCGAGTACGATTCGGTCTCTTTAAACGAGCAGGTTTTCATGGCAATTCCTTTTTCGGGCCAGTAACCGCTAAAAGTTATCCAAAGATTTTTTAATCCAAGTTCGGCGGCCAATCCTGTACTTTTATAGGTAATTGGTGCCGACGAACCTTTTAATGTTCGTCTAATGGGCAACCAGTCGGCAAATTTGTACAATCCCCACGAGTCGTCTTTTACCTCAATCTGACGTTTTTGGTAAATGGCACGTATTAACGTTGGTGCAGTTTCACCGGGTGCATCCAGCATCCAACCTTTGTCTTCAAACTCTTTCCCGGTTTTTACCGATTGTAATTTATATTTCGTAGGTGAAAAATCGTTGCTCATTCCATTCTGTTTTTAAATGAATCACAAAAATAGAAATTGAAAGCAGATTTTTATACCCAAAAGAAAATAATGTGTACTCATTTAAAAATAAATATATCTTTGTTGCTTTAACTAACAGATATTTATTTCGATGAGCAAAAATCTTGTAATCATACCAACATACAACGAAAAGGAGAATGTAGAGAAGATGATTCGTAAAGTGTTTTCGTTGGAAACACCTTTTGAGCTTTTAATTATTGAGGATAATTCGCCTGATGGAACAGCAAAAATTGTAAAATCGTTACAGAAAGAATTTCCGGAAAGACTTCATATTCACGAGAGAAAAGGTAAACTGGGGCTCGGAACAGCTTACATTGCAGGATTTGAGTGGGCATTGAAACGTGATTATGAATACATTTTTGAAATGGATTGCGATTTCTCGCACAACCCCGACGACCTCGAAAAGCTTTATAAAGCAGCACTCGAAGGAGCCGATGTTGCCATTGGGTCGCGATATATTTCGGGAATTAATGTGGTAAACTGGCCACTGGGAAGAGTGTTGATGTCGTATTTTGCATCGGTGTATGTTCGCACAATTACCGGAATGAAAGTGATGGATACAACTGCCGGGTTTAAATGTTATAGACGAAAAGTACTGGAAACCATCGACTTCAGTGAAATTAAACTGGTGGGATACGGATTTCAGGTGGAGATGAAGTTTACCGCTTATAAATTTGGTTTTAATATTGTTGAAGTGCCCATTGTATTTGTCGACCGGCAAGAGGGAACGTCGAAAATGAGTGGCGGAATTTTTAATGAAGCGCTGTGGGGCGTTTTAAAAATGAAAATACGCAGCTGGTCGCGGAAATATGAAATGCCGGAATAATTTTGGCTTTTTCTGAATAAACTATTTAACAGGCTGCAAATTGCAGTCTTTTTTTTGTTTCGTTTTTAAAAATGAACCTTTATATTCTCAAACTGGTTAACTTTGTATAAAATGGAAATTATGAAAACGCTGATAAAAAATGCTACAATTATAAACGAAGGGTTAAAATTTTCCGGAAGTGTATTGATTGATAGCGAAAAAATTGAGAAAGTATTTCCACATGTTATGCCTGCCGATTTCGATTACAATAACATTGAAATTATTGATGCAACAGGATTGTATTTAATTCCGGGCGTTATCGACGATCAGGTTCATTTCAGAGAACCCGGACTTACATATAAAGGCGAAATTGCTACCGAAAGCAGGGCAGCGGTAGCCGGTGGCGTAACCACTTTTATGGAGATGCCAAATACAAATCCACAGGCTGTTACTCAGGAGTTACTTCAACAAAAATACAACAGGGCAGCAGAAGTTTCGGCGGCAAATTATTCGTTTTATATGGGTGCTACAAACACCAATTTAGATGAGGTGTTAAAAACCAATCCTTCGGAAGTTTGTGGTATTAAGGTGTTTATGGGCTCATCGACCGGGAATATGCTGGTTGACGACGAAACCGTTTTGTCAGAGATTTTCAGAAATGCACCAACGCTGGTTGCCACGCATTGCGAAGATGAAGAGACAATTAAAAGAGATACCGAAATTGCCCGTAAAAAATATGGCGAAAATGTTCCTATTTCGCAACATGCTTACATTCGCAGTGCCGAAGCGTGCTACATTTCATCGTCGAAAGCAGTTTCGCTGGCTTCGAAATTCGATACGCGACTGCACATTTTACACCTTTCAACCGAAAAAGAGATGTCCCTTTTTTCGCCCGGAAAGCCCAACGAAAAAAATATTACAGCCGAAGTTTGTGTGCATCATCTTTGGTTCGACGAGAGTGATTATAAGAAACACGGCACACGTATAAAATGGAATCCGTCGATTAAAACAGAAAAAGATAAAATTGCTCTTTGGGAAGCACTGCTTTCCGATAAAATTGATGTAATAGCTACCGACCACGCTCCGCACACACGCGACGAAAAAAACAATACTTATTTTAAAGCTCCTTCGGGTGGCCCGCTTGTTCAGCACTCGCTTGTTGCCATGTTAGAAATGAGCAAGCGCGGATTTATTACTCCTGAGAAAGTGATTCAGAAAATGTGTCATGCTCCGGCCGACTTGTTCAGGGTTGAAAAGCGGGGTTACATTCGCGAAGGTTATTTTGCCGACCTGGTTTTAATCGACCCAAATAATAGCTGGGTGGTTTCGCCCAAAAATATTCTTTATAAATGTGGTTGGTCGCCTTTCGAAGGAACCGAGTTCTCGCATAAAATAGTTTCAACCTTTGTTAATGGAACAATGGTTTATAAAAAAAACAGAATAATGGCAGCTGAAAACTCACAAAGAGTTTCATTTTCATTATAAAAAATTTGACAAATTATAAAT
>JALUZN010000097.1 GCA_027011835.1 Draconibacterium sp.
GGATTTATTCATAAAGAGTTATTTAATGGGTTTATACATTGTTAGATTTCAAAGATAGTAAAAAAGTTGCGTTGGGTTTAAAATTATTGATA
Source organism: Draconibacterium sp. (assembly GCA_027011835.1). GTDB lineage: Bacteria > Bacteroidota > Bacteroidia > Bacteroidales > Prolixibacteraceae > Draconibacterium. The sequence goes on from JALUZN010000097.1 coordinate 93, forward strand.
AAATTTAGAGAAACTGAATGAGTTTGCCACACACTTAAACGATTTGATGGAGAAGAGTAATACCAATTTAACTTTGAATTGCCGTATAATTGAATTAAATTATTTTGTGCAAGGTTGAGTTAAAATATTTCGGCATAGCCGTAGCTATGGTGGAATATTTTAACGATGAGATTGTGCAAAAGAATAAATTCAATGCGGCAATACGAGGTTAACTTGGTATAAAAACCAATAAATGTGTATTGGAATAAAATCCGTCCCATAAATGGCAGGGCAAAGGATAATTCCGGTGTACATCGGGACGGTTATGGGTTGCGCCCCTGAAACAAATATTTGATGGATTTACAGTCTGTTCCGGGTTTAATTTTTAAACTTATCCATTGTTTCGCCAAGAAAAAACAAAAAACCCGGCACAAAAAGTAACCGGGCTTAATTATTATTTTGAAGTTTAGTTTTTACTTATAGCTGGCATCAGAGAAATATCTCATAAACTGAGTACGTTCGTAAAGAACAGGTTTTTTAATATTTTTCTGGCTTGAATTTCCCCTGAAGTCTTCAATCTTTTTATAGTTGTGGCGCATCATCCAGTCTTTTAGCGTGCCGGTCATCTTTTCAATTATTTCGGGTCCATCTTTATAAATTGCCGATACAATTTGAACAACCTGTGCGCCAACAAGTAAATTTTTAATTACCTGCTCGCCGGTAAAAACACCTCTCGATGCAGTAAATTCCATATCCACTTTGTCGTAAAGAATCCCAATCCAACGTAAAGTCATCGTATTCAAATCCTTACAACTTAACACATTCCCCGACACCACTTTTTCGGTTTCAATATCAACATCGGGGCTGTAGAATTTATTAAACATTACCACCGACGAAGCTTTGGTTTTCGACAAGCGATAAACAAAATTAGCCAACCCCGAGAAGTAGTAACTTATTTTCAACGAGAAAGGGATTGAAACGGCATTGCTGATTTTATCAATAATCTCGAAATAGTTTTTTTCTTTCTCTTCACCCGCAACGTCAATATCGGCAGGTAATAAAAAAAGGTTTACTTCGAGTGCATCGGCACCGGCATCCTCAATCATTTTTGCATAGGTGGTCCACTCTTCAGCCGATACACAATTTATACTTGCAATAACCGGGATTTTGAGTGCTGCTTTATGTTTTTTAATTAAGTTAATGTACTGTGTAAGATTATGTTTCTTACTGTAGTACATGGCGTAATACTCCTGATCGTTAAACGACCCGTACATATTATTCAACCGTTGTTCATCTACATCGTGTAAAATTTGTTCTTCGAACAGCGATTTCAGAACAATGGCTCCTGCTCCTGCTTTTTCGTAAGCAATTGAATTCTCGACATTCTCCGACAGAGCTGAACTACCCACAATAATCGGGCTTTTCAGATGTAATCCCATGTAGCTGGTTGAAATATCCATATAACTTTGTATTTTATTATTCTCCTATTAAAAACTTATCAATACCCAGAGCTGCTTTATGGCCGTTTGCAATTCCGTGAATTACATCGGGGCCCTGAATGGTATCGCCACCCATAAACAACCAAGGCAAACTTGTTTGGAAATAGTCGTTTACTCTGAAACGTCCGCGTGGTCCCAACTCAAGATGCTCTTTTATATCCTCCGAAATATAGCTAACATCCATTCCCTGTCCAATTGATTCTACAATCATATCGGCTTCAAAGAAGTTTTTGTTCTCCATATTACATTGGGGATTAAAGTTACCAGTTTCGTCGAACAATGACAAACATTGAACAACATGAAGTCCTTTTATCTTACCGTCCACAATTTCAATACGTTGTGGCGACCAACCCGGATTTACAATTGCTTTTTCTTCGCGTGCTTCAATTACTTCTTCGCGGTCGGCAGGCATTTTTTCCTCAGTTTCGAGACTGGTTGCAATAACCTGAACTTTACCATATTTTTGGTTTTGCAAGCGTGCCAACGAGCGAGTAATGTCCATGGCAACGTTACCACCACCTATTACCACAATCTTTTCAGGAACATAAATCTCTTCGCCCTGAGTAATTTTTCGAAGCAATTCAATCGATTGATATACATTTTCGTGGTCGGTTCCCTCAATACGTGTACTTCTTCCAAGATGCAATCCTGTTCCTGCAAATACAGCGTCGAAATCTTCACCCAGTTTCTTAAGAGTTATATCTTTCCCAACGGTAACATTGTAATGAATTTTCACTCCCAAAGATAAAATGTAATTTACATCTTTATCAATCTGGTCGTAAGGTAACCGGTATTCAGGAATACCGTATCGCATCATACCACCGGCTTTCTCTAATTTCTCGAATATTTCAACTTCGTAACCTAACAGAACAAGGTAGTGAGCTGCAGATAATCCGGCAGGGCCAGAACCAATAATTGCAACCTTTTTCCCGTTTTTCTTAAGAATATCAGTTTCGAGAATCTTTTTATATTTTTCTGAAGGATTTTGATCGGCAATGTAACGTTTTAACCAGCGGATAGAGAGCGGATCTCCCTTATGACCGATAGTACAAACTGTTTCGCATTTGTGGGTACAAATACGTCCGCAAATTTCGGGCAGTGGGTTTGTATCGTATAATATACGAAGTCCCTCTTCCAAATCGTCGTTACGAATTGCTTTAATATATTCCGGAATTCCCATGTGAGCCGGACAAGTAGCAGTACAAATACCACACTCGACACAACGGTCGGCTTCAGCTTCGGCTTGCTCTTTCGAGTATCCTTTAATCATCTCCACAAACGAATCTTCACGTTCTTCGGGGTGAAGTTCACCCATCTCAACGCGTTTCAATCCGTAGAATTCGTAATTGGGTTCCGGTTTCCTCCAACCCTCTTCTCTCTTGTACCAATCTTTTTCGTCAACACCCGGAACAAAGCGGAAATTATCGGGGTCGGTATCTACCCACTTGTAAGCATTAGTTAATCGTAACGAATTTGTGGTACAAATATCGACACACAATGCACACCAACAACATCTTCCATAATCAATTTTAGGGCGCAATCCACTATCCCCGTCTTTTGTCTCAATTCCATCAACAGGAACCAAATCAATTGCTTCGTTTTCACAAATTGCTTCGCAAGTACCACACCCAATACAAGTGTCGATATCGTTATCGTGAAAACCTCTGTAACGTGGAGCTGCCTCCCTGTTCAAAGGATCTTTAATGGTTACAGGTTCTTTTACAACTTTCGACCATGCTGTAAAAGGCGTCAATATATCTTTTAAACTCATATTTGTATAATTTTCCGGCTCTTTCCTGTTCCTGAAATACGGAACGTAAATTTCCGGAGTTTTTTATTCAATATCTTTTCTTCTTTTTACTCCCCTATCGTTCAATTTCGGGCGGACACGTTTGCAACGACACCATAATTGCATGAACATCGGCAACATCGGCACCTACAAGCATGTCTTCGAGCAGTGCGATGGCGTGCGTATAACTTGGTCCGCGAAGATTTACCCGTCTCGGTTTTGCCGAACCGTCGGTTACATAGTACATTCCATACTCTCCCCTACCACTCTCGAGGCGCACATAGGTTTCACCCTTTGGTATTTTCCAGTGCAATACGTTTGGCATTTCTGCTTTAATATCGCCTTTCTCCGGCATTTTTGCCATAATCTGGCGAATCAAATCAACAGTCTGAATTAACTCTTGCCAACGCACCCAGGTTCTTGCATAAATATCTCCATCGGTATCGGTTGGCGGGTCGAAATCCAATTGGTCGTAATGCAGGTACGGATGGTCTTTCCGAACATCTCGTTTTACCCCGCAACCCCGTGCATTTGTTCCAACAATTCCGTATTTATCAACCATATCGGGAGTAATCCGGGCAAGTCCTTTTGCTCTCTTTTTGAACACTGAGTTATGAAACATCAGTTTCCGGATGCGGATAATAAAATCGTCGATATCGCGAAGGTTATCTTCCATCCGCTCTTTAAATCCGTCGGGAAGTAACCCTCGTACTCCACCGGGAATTATATACATGTGGTAAACCCGTGCTCCGGTAAGTTCCTCGAAACGGTCGAGAATAAGGTCGCGTAAATAAACTCCCCACTGCACACCAAGTCCGAGAGCAAATGTCCCGCCTTGTCCTGGAACTCCTCTTAAAAGCCCTTGTAAACGAGCCATTTCAAGCGAAAGCATCCGTAACCATTTTGCCATTTCAGGCACTGCTTTATCGTATCCCGAAAGTTGTTCGGTACAGGTTGCAATCAGGTATTCATTTGTATCGGGTTCGGCAACACACATTCTTATACTTGTTGGAAAGCCCTGAACAAACAGACGACGCTCGATGAGTTTCTCGAAACCACGATGAAGGTAACCAACGTGAGTTTTTGCTTTCACCACAGTATTTCCCTGCACCCAAAGTTCTACGGCCATGTTACCGGTAACACCGGGGTGGTTCGGGCCAAGCCATATTTTCTGGTATTTGTGCGATGATAAATCGATATCGTCGCCAATTTTCGCAGTTAACGAAGGTAGCTTGTCCTTATCTGGTTCGAATCCTAAAAACTTATTTATCATTGTCTTGTTTTTTTGCAGTTATCGGTTCGTTAGGATACAATTTCTTTCTCATATATTCTGCCGGGTCGTTTGTTTCTCTGCCCGGGCGAGGGAAGTAGGTGTTCTGAGAATACTCTTTTGTATTGAAATCTCTGCGCATGTGCGGCATTTCTGTCCAGCCTTCAACCACAAAGTTTTCATCAACGCGCGGGCTTCCGGGAAAATCGATTCCAAAAGCTTCTTTTAATTCGCGCTGGTAGGTCCACACCTGTTTCCACAAATGATGCGCCGATGCCATTTCTGCATTTTCGCGGTCGATAAATGTTTTAACGCCAACGTCGGTTTTTGTTTTCGGATTGTGTAACAGGTACAACAATTGGAATTTCCCTTCTTCAATCCAGTCAACACAGCTCATCATTACAAAATGAGAAAAACCTTCGAAGTCTCTCAGTTCGGTAACCAAACTTATAGCCACTCCTTTCGGAACGGTAACGAAAGCTAAATCGGGCCGTTGATAAACAACATCAGAGATTTTAAAATCTTCCGTTAATTTTTCTATTAAATCTTTCATTGTCAAGTGCTTTTCTACCAGTTGTAATCCGGCATATTCCAATCTTTAATAATTTTCTTTTGATTTGCTTTGTACTCATCAAAATTTCGAGCGTACTCGTTTGCTTTTTCGCCTTTTCCCTCTTTAATCAGCTCTTTCAGTTTGGTAAAACCTGCTAACAGTGCTTCGGGGCGAGGCATACAACCGGCAATGTAAACATCAACCGGAATGTATTTATCTAAACGATTAATTGTACTGTAACTGTCGTAGTACATTCCCCCGTTTATGGTACACGACCCCAGTGCCAGAATATATTTTGGCGAAGGCATTTGCTCGTAGGTTCTGATAACTCTTTTCAGCGTTTTAACCGAGAGGTAACCCGAAATAATAAAGGCATTCGACTGGCGCGGTGTGGGTCGCATTTGAACGCCAAACCGAAACATATCGAAACGTGGAGTAACGAGCGGTGGAATTTCAATACTCCCGCATCCTGTTCCAAACCCAAGCACCCAAATACTTTCGGCACGTGCCCAGTTTAGAAATTTCTCAATAATTCCGCTACACGGTTTCTCCTCTTTTGGTTTCTCTCCGCTAAAATAGTCGTAAATCGGATTTACTTTTATAATCGAACCGTCGGGAGCAACTACTTCTCTCTCCTCATCTTCGGGGTGAATAAAACTCTTTTCCGCCTTCTTTACATTCGCTTCCGAACGTTGAAGCATTTCATTCACCTTATCATTCATATCTTTTTCAGACATTGTTAAATCTTTTTAGAAACTATAAATAATTATTGCTAAAAATCCCAGCAGCAACGGTACTTTAAAGAACCATGTTACCGATTGTTCTATTTTGAAACGTGGGAAAACCATTCCTACGAAAACCGACCAGAAATAGATTAAAAAGGTTTTTACAATAAGTTCAATCCAATTTGATGCACCACCAAAAACGAGGTTCATAAACAGAACCGCTTCCATTACATGTAAAATACTTCCTGCCGACTGCATAAACCCTAAATAAGTTCCTTCGAACTCGGTAGCCGGGCCAATCAGAATTTCGTTTGGTGCTTTTACCAGATTAAATGGCGAGTGTCCCATTGCTCCGAGCATTGCAAGAATAATAGTTGCGGCTGCAAACGGGTTAGTAAACAGTACCCAGTTTTCGATACCGCCTTGCTGTGCTGCTACAATTTTATATACCGAAAAAGTATCGAATTGAATTGCAATGGAGATGAATGCCAATGTTAAAGGCAATTCAACGGCAGCGTGCTGCGCCAGTCCCCGGGCAATACCCATTGCCGAGTACGGGTGTCCACCCTGTCCGGCTCCGAGTGCCATTCCCAACATTCCGAAAACCTGGAAATAGAGAATCAATATTAAATCTCCTTCAAAAGAGAAGTTTGTCCACGGGCCGTCAACTGTTCCGGTAAAAACCATGGGCATAAACAGAAACAATCCAATACCACCTGTTAATCGGAAAACAGGGCCAATGTAATACATTACTCCGTGTGTAATTGTTGTTCTTGTACTTATATTTTTCAATAAGTTCAGCCACGGCTGGTAAAACGGAATTCCGTATCTTCCGGCCACACGGGCACCAATTTTGCGGAAAGTAGCCCCCATTAAGAACCCCCAGTTTAATACAATAAGTAAACCGAGTAGTGTATATCCTAATTTTGCGTAAATAGTCATTAATCTATCCTCCAATTATTACTAAGTAACTAACTATAATAAACAATACTATATGTGCAACGTAAACCTGTCCGTTTCCGCTGTAAATACGGCGAGTAACGTCGGCAATGTTGTGTAATATTTCTGTAACTTTATTCCACCACGCTTCTACCAGTGGAATTGTAGCCGGCCACATTGCTTTGTACAATCCTTCGAAAACATTGTAGGCAATGTGAGTTGTTTCGGGGCGTTCGGGACGCTCGCCCGAGTAAGTAATATCGAACTGTTTTACTTTGTGTGCTTTACGTGTTGAAAGCATTAAAATAATTAATACGATTAAGAATGAACCGATAATTGTGATGGCTACCAACGAACCTGCCCAGTGGCCGTATTGCGAAATGGCTGTTTCGCCAACCCACTGCAATTGTCCTTCGGGGAACCACTTTGCAATCATATTTCCAAGCGGTTGTAAAACCCACTGTGGTTTCATCGAGTAAACCATAATACCGGCAAGCAGTGTATAAATTGGTATTAAGAACCAGATTGAAATCTCTTTTACATTCCGGTGGTTATCTTTTAACTGTCCTAAAAATACAGTGTGAATTAATCGCCATAAATACATAAATGCAATACCTCCCGAGAAGAACATAATGGCTCCCTGGAAATACCAACCTTTATCGAGGATTGCGTTGTAGAACAACCATTTTCCGGCAAATCCCGAAAGTGGAGGAACGCCCGAAAGAGCAATTATACCAATCATTACAGCGATAAAAGCGAGTGGCATCCGTTTAATTAGTCCACCCATTTGGTACATATTATGTGTTCCAACGCGTAAAACAACGGCACCAATTGTTAAGAAAAGAACTGCTTTATACAGGAAGTGATTAATTACATACGAGAAACCGCCTAACCAACCGAGGTGTGTCATCATTGCCATTCCAAGTACAATGTATCCTAACTGGCCAATTGAAGAGTAGGCCAACAGACGTTTTGCATCTTCCTGGAACACGGCCATTAAGTTTCCGGCGAGTGCAGTAATTGCTCCGAGCCAACCCAATGCGTAAGCCAATTCAGAATATTGGGTATTTGCGGCACCCATTCCAATTAAGGTGAGCACAATTCCAAAAACTCCCGCCTTCAGTAATATTGCCGAAACCATTGGCGAAACATCGCTTTCGGCTTCTCCGTGTGCTCCGGGCAACCAAATATGTAATCCCAGTGCAGCAGTTTTCGATAAGAAACCAACGATTAATAAACCGTAAGCCCAATAAGGCAGATAAGAGATTCCGTTCAGAATTTCCATACTGAACGACTCTTGTCCGGCATGAGCCATTCCCAATCCGGTTAAAAGTGCATAAGCACCGCCAATCGAGAAGAGCATATAACTCAATCCGTGTGGCATCGAGCGTTTTCCTCTGATAATAAGGAAATACGAACCTGCTGTCATTACCTCCCAACCAAAGAAAAACTGCAAGGTTGTTTGTGCTTCAATTATTGCAGTTAATCCGGCATACATTAGAAGAGCCACCGGATAGAAACCTGCACGCTTGCCTTTGTATGCGTAACCGGCAATTAAAGTTAAAATACCGCCAACCATAAAAATGGCTTCGAAAATCAACCGTAACGTGTCGAGGTTGGGATAAACAAAATAGAAGTACAGCGCCATTCCAATTATGGCAATTGTATTTTTTATGAATACCGGTAAGAAATCGAGGATAAAAATTGCAGCTACAAAGTAGAGCGGAATAAAGTTTATTGCTGTACCCACTTCGCTGTGTGGAGCAACAAAATAACCTGCTACATAAAGTGCAATGGCAACAATTCCAACCGGAATAATTTTATAACTATCAATTTTAAAGCTTTCAATATTTTCGTTTTCGCCTTTAATGGCATAGCCAAACCAGCGAATCATATAGACGGCTTCCATCATCGAGCCGAAAAGGATGGCAACAACCCACGAAATATTTCCCGAGTTTACTAAATCCATTACCAGTGTCCATTTTGCAAAAAACGATGGAAACGGAGGGAAACCGATGAGTGCAAAAATAAATGTTCCCATTAGAAACAGGAAGTAAGGTTTTTTGCGAGTTACCGCCCAGTCTTTAATATTTTTTTGTTTTACAATTCCCGACAACCAGAAAAGTCCGGCTTTTGCAAGGTAGTGCGAAACCAAGATTCCGAAAGCGACGTAAGTTGTATTTTCGCCAAGAATATCTTTAAATCCAAGAATAATCATTAACAGGCCAATTTGCCCTATCGATGAGTAACCCAGTAATCGTTTCGAGTTTTCTTGTTTTAACGCCAACAAGTTACTTCCCACAAACGAAACCACACCAATTAATGAAATGTAGTAGTTCAGTTGCGAGCCTGCAATTTCAACTATTTTATAGAGAACAAAATAGGTTGCAGTTGCCGATGCCGCCGAAAGAATGGCACCGATTCCGGGGTGCGAAGCTTCGTAAACATCGAGTCCCCAGCCGTTGGCAGGAAACGATTTCAGTTCGAGAACAATGGCAATTATTATTAAAAATGCCGAAACAAAAGCTCCCTGTTTTAGCATCGGGTTGTTGGTAATAATCGAATCGATATTCAGCGAACCGGTAAACCGGTAGATAAATATGATTCCGATTAACAGAATTCCGGAGATAATTCCGGTGGCAAGCATATATTTAAAACCTGCCGAAACGGCTTTTGTTCCTTTCTGAAGAATGATTAAACCTGCAAGAGCGATACTTCCAACTTCGAGGAAAACGAAGATATTGAAAAGGTCGCGCGACAGAACCACCACATTCAAACTCATAAAAAGAACAAGGAAAACCACCTGGCTTCCGGTACCGTTCTTTTTAAGCGCCTTCATCATATAAAATGCGCCCAGTACGCCAACAATATTAATGAGTGCAGTAATAACCGACTCGTTTAATCCCATTAATAAGTTAATGGAAAACGGAGGTTTAAAGCCCGCAGTAAATATTTGTGTTGGGTCGGTTAAACCGGTAGCAAGTGCGTAAACCCACTGCACCGAAACAACCGTATTAAAAAGTAAAGCTGCTATCAAAATCAGAAACGATGAGCGTTGAGCTTTGTTTCCGAGCAACCCCATAAAGAATGCTATTCCAAGCGAAACAGCTACTATATATATCGGAGAAATTAAATTCATTGTTACTATGCTTAAATATTTACCACTTCATATCTTTAAAATCACTAATGTCGAGCGACTTTTTCGCCTGATACATTTTTAGTGCGTAGGCCAGCATTAGTGCCGTAACACCCAGTCCGATAACAATGGCGGTTAAAACCAAAGCTTGTGGAACAGGGTCGACAATTTTGCTTGCCACGTTGGTTGTACCAACAACACTGTCGAGTATTGGTGCAGTACCTCCTTTAATGTATCCTACGGTTACAATTAAAACGTGCAACCCGGTATCGAACAACGAAAAGCCAACGATTATTTTTATGATATTCTTTTTTGAAAGGATTCCGTACAAACCAATCAGGATTAATGCGAACCCGGTTATTAATGCGATAATTTCCATTGATTATAATTTTAAAATTACATCTCCTCTTTTTGAACACCCTGTAAATTCGAGAGGATGTTTGAAAGTTCGGAACCTACTTTTAAGCCCACAAACGAATAAATTAGCGGAATTGCACCTGCACTGAATATTTTTCCGAAAGTTCCCAAAGGCAACACTTTATTGTCGAGGAAACCACCTGCCAGTAAAATTCCCAATACGCCAATTAAAACAAAAGCAATTCCTGAAACCGATTCGACAGTTGCAATAATTTTATGGTTAATTTCGAAATCGGGGTTGGCCATCAACAGCAGAACAAATGCGGTTGCAATAATTGCCCCGCCTTGAAAACCACCACCCGGTGTTAAATGCCCGTTAATAAAAACGTAAACTCCGAGTAACATTACAATGGGCACCAGCAGTTTTGCCGCGGTAAGAATTATTTCGCTTGTTTCGCGTTTAGGAGCAATCTCCTTTTGTACTTTTTCTCTTTTCAGAAAAAAGCTTACAATAGAAGCTACCAAAAACAGAATGGTTACCTCACCCAAAGTATCGAATCCCCTGTAGGTAACTACAATAGAAGTAACCAGGTTGGGCGCTCCCACTTCGGTTGCACCATTTGTTGCATAATGTGTTGCCAGCGGAGTTAGCGTTTCGCTATCTCCAAAATCCCAGAACAGGGTAACAAAAATTGCTGCCAGTCCGGCTAAAATTGCGATTATAAAAAAGTTCTTAATCATTTTGCTTTCCTTATTTTATTCAACACATAAAAAAAGATGATGGTAGAGAGGCCGCTGCCAATTGCTGCTTCGGTCATTGCCACGTCGGGCGCTGCCATAAGTAAATACATTACCGATGCCATTAAACTAACCACTCCGGTTGCAATAACCGCAACAGCCAGTTTTTTATGAATAATTGCTGTTATTGCCATAACAACCATTACCACACTTAATACTATAATTATTATCAGGTTCATATTATTCTGATATTTGAGTTTCGTTTTTTTGTTTTTCGTTTTCGAAATCTTCCAGTTCGTCAACAACAGTAACATCGGCTTTTTTAACGCCAATGTAGTGTGCTGCGCGTGCCAGCATATGCGACGACACGGGGTTGGTAATTAAAATGAAAACGATAAGCAGAAATACCTTGCCTGCAATATCGAGGTAGATAATTCCTATTCCGAGCAGCGACAAAAGAGCTCCCAACGTTGAGGCTTTTGTTCCGGTTTGGATGCGTGTAAACACATCGGGCATTCGAATCAGGCCAATACTACCAAGTAGCAAAAACACCGACCCGAGCAGCGTAATTAATGCACCAATTATTTTTAAAACTTCCATAGTTATAAACTTTTTTCGAGGTAACGAGCAATAATTATTACACCCAGAAAACTAAGTAATCCGTAAATTATGGCAACATCAATGTAAATTGTTCTGCCAGAAAAGTGTGTAATTAGTGCAATTAACGAAATTGAAATAATAGTCATTACATCGAATGCAATAACCCTGTCGACCAGCGAGCCGGCTTTAAAAAACCGGTACAACGACAAAATAACTGCGAGAAGCATTATTCCGCCGGCTATTTGTAAAATAATATTAACCATAAATTACCTCCAAATATTTTTCGAATTTATTTACTAAAGCATTTGTGTGCTCTTCAACACCTTCACCTTTTACGTCAATCCAATGAATAAAAATGGTGTCGTCTTTTAACTCAACGGTAAAAGTTCCCGGGGTTAATGTTATTGAGTTGGTAAGAATCATTCGCCCCAGTTTCGATTTCAATTTTGTTTTCACTTCAACAAAACCCGGATTTATGGGGAGTTTTGGCGAAACAACCCGGCGTGCCACATCGAAATTCGATTTTATTAACTCGCCCAGGAAAACAAAAATGTAAAGAAACCAGTACCCAATTGCTTTCGGGTTAAGTTTCAAATCGTCGAAAATACTACAACTGTAACAAAAAATTAAACCAATAAGAACAGAAACAACTGCCCCCGAAATAAGCACCTCTGCCGAGAGTTTCATGTTGAGTAAAACCCAAATCACAAAAAGTGATATTATTGAAATTATTAATGATTTTAACTTCATTTCATTTATAATTATTAGTTTTCTATGATATCCCTCTTTTAACAACTTTGAGACAACCAACACACCATATTATATATGTACGAATG
>JALUZN010000098.1 GCA_027011835.1 Draconibacterium sp.
TTTTCAGCGTATCATTTTTTTAGAACTTTTGAGAAAAACAGTAGTTGATAATCTATTGCATTATTCCAATAATCCCAGTTGTGTTGTCCAGTGTTTTCAATATATACATGTGGTATGTTTCGTTCCATTAGTAAGGTATGCAGCTTTATGTTGTCGTTATGGAAAAAATCTTGTAATCCACAATCAATAATGATATTTAAACTTTTGGGTGTAATTCTCCAAACTTGGTTAATAACGGCATAATTGTTCCACCGCTCATGGTATTTACTAAATGCTCCCAGTTTATCAGAAATGTTCCAGCTTAAAGGGAAATTTCGAATATCCACTCCACCGCTTAAACTACCTACTGTAGAATAAGTGTCCTGATGTCTGAAGGCGAGGAAGAGAGCTCCCTGCCCACCCATACTATTACCAGTAATTGCTCTTCCATCTCTGTTAGGTATAGTTTTGTAATTGTTATCAATGTATTGAACTAACTCTTTGGCAACGAATGTTTCGTAACGACTTGTTGAATCTACGGGACTGTCCCAATACCAACTGTTTTTATTCCCGTCAGGCATTACGATTATATAATTATATAAGTCGGATTGCTTTTTAATATGGGGAATGTTTTTTACCCAGGTAGAATAATTGTCACCATATCCGTGGAGGATGTATATTACCTGAAACTGCTGCTGATTATCATAACTGTCTGGTAAAATAATAACCGTTTTGATCTCCTTGTTCATACTTGTGCTATATACATTAATGGTGTCGGTTGTTGATGAAAACACCATGGTCATAGAAGCGAAAAATAGTGTGATGGCAAGAAATAATTTTAGCATGAGATTTTTTTTAATTTATTATTATTATTCAAATGTGATTTCACTCAGGGTTCTGGTATGTCTTTAATTTAGAAGGTTCGTTCGGTACAGCATTGGGGGTAACAGTTCCGGTTAACTCTAAAACTAAATATCCACTAATAAAATGGCCAATGTTTATCGAAAGTTTCTGCCCCTTAATTGTTCCCACCTCTTTTTTTGTAAAGAAGTCTTTCATTTTGCTAATTTTAATTCTCTCAAGATTGACTTCTACGTGCTGATCTTTATCACTAAAATTAGCCATAATTATATAATGTTTATCAGTGGCTTGGTTATCTCTGGTACCTATTGCTATTGTCTGTCTGTCTTCGGAAGATAGGGTTGCCGACCATGGAGTAGATAATGGTTGAGAAATAATCGGAATTAACATTGTATCGATTCTGGCAAAAACTCCATCCGGACCTTTTATGGCAGGTGCCCAAACATTGTCACGAAAATCCATTTGTGAGCCTTTGTAATTCGTTCCTCCTCGCCAAAAAACCAACCCTTTGGCCCCATTAATTATACCTTTGAATATGGAAGGAATAAAAGCATTATGGTAATATGCCTGTACATCAAGAAAAACTACAGGTGCTGACTGCTTATGTGTATTTCGTAGTAGACTAATATTGCTTGTAGGGTTATATCTGAAGTCTTTTTCTTCACCCGACCGACTAATATAACTACCTGTAATATCCATTAAGTTATTGTTGCTGTTTTTATAAGCTCTGGCAACTCCTTCCGCTTGCCCATTAAATTGCAATACGGGACGTGCCCTCCTGTTTGCAGCAACATCTGTGTCATTTTTATCTATCCATGCTCCGTATGGTTTGTATTTGGCATAATTGCAGAGAGCCGTCATTTCATTGTCAATTAAATATGAAATTATTGAATGCTTCGGAATGTCTCCATTCTGCATTTGATTAACCACCTTTTTGATAAATGGTTTTAACGGCTCCAAATTATTTATTTGAATAGCATTGTATATCATTCCGTTTTGTAGTGCAGTTTTAAGTTTCCATATCGAATCTATATTTGCCCATCCGTTAAATCCATACTCACTCATTCGTGCTGATTCCTGGGCGAAATTACCGTGCCAGGACTGATATGCCAACTTGGGGAATATGTTTTTCCATGTACCATTTTCGTTAATCGTATAATTACCCTCGGCATCTACTTTTATGTATTCGCTGTTAAATGGAGATTTAGGAGTTTCCGGTTCACTGCTTATAATTTGCTCATCTGCCATTTCAATAACACTAAAATCATCGATATAAACAGTTGGACATAAAGTTAAGTTTGATCCGTCAGGTTTACCAAACTGCCCGTCGGTAGTGTGCATGTATTTGGGATATGCAAAGACCATAAAATAGTGAGGTCCGGTGTATTGCGCAATGTATGGTAAAATACATTCTTCCCATTCATCGTTTTCGTTCATATTCCATAACATTTCAACGGGATAAGCTCCTGAACTTGTAAAGGCTTTAAAAAGTATGTTTTGTCCGTCGGGAGCATTGGTCATCTTTATATAGGCACGCATTTCGTATTTTTTGCCTGCAACGAGATTGATAGTAGTAGTCTTAACCGAATTTGAAAGAAATGCAGCGTTCTGGCCGGTAAATTTAAAACACCCGCTTCCGTCATTTGTGTGGCTTTCTGATGTAGTGTATTGTGTTGAAGAACCATGTGTATAGGGCGCGGTTCCGTTACATTCCGGATTTTTGCTCTCAAGTAGGTTTTGCTGTGCTGTTAGCGCAAAATTGCTAATTAGAAATAATGCTAATAAAATTGATAATTTCATAAGTATTTTTTATTGGTCAAACTCGGTTTTTTCTGAATTACAAGAGCTATTCAGAAAAAAGTAGCAGAAGTCAGCAGAGTTTTAATTTGATTTTAAACCGTTTCTATTGTTGAAATGGTATTGCAACAGGCAATATCTGTTTAAAATAGAACTCATCAACCAGCTCTTTTATCTCCTCCGGCGTATCGAGTTTTATGTACCAGTTAATGTTGGTGTCGTTAGTCAGATTTCCCGAACTGATATAGGTTTCTTTTTCCGATTGATACATTTTTGCATGCAACCCGGGGACTTCCCACAAATTTACTTTAAGTCCTTCCATTCCGTTAAAACCTTCCCCTTCGCGAACATAGTATTTTACATCAACGCCTCTTTTTGTGGCATCGTTAATGGCATTTTTCAATTTGTCCCAACCTTCGAAATCGTTAAATGGCGAAATCAGAATTAAATACTCTTCGGCATTTTCAACAAGAGAAATTATCGTATTCAGGTTTTCTTTTATATCTATAAATTTCATAATCTTCAATTTTTAATACCTTATTTTTTTATGCCCAGTGGTTGAATGTTTTTTTCGAAAAAACTTTTCATCTCATCGTACTCATGCTTATCCAAAATATAAGTCCAGTTAATGTCTTCGTTATATTTTAGATGTGCCGACCCGATAACGGCTTCGTTTTCGGAATAGAACATTTTTGAGTGAAGATTTGGTACTTCAAAAAGAGTTACATCTAACTCTTCTGTACCGGGAACTCCCTCTTCTTCGCGTACATAATAGCGAATTTCAACTCCTTTTGCAGATGCATTGTTGATTGCGTTTTTCAGATTTTCCCAACCATTTAAATCGGTGTACGGAGAGACCAGTACCACGAACTCTTTCGCGTTTTCGATTACAGAAATTATCGTATCGATGCTTTCTGTTGGTTTTACTAATTTCATTGTTAATTTAGGTTTAGTTATTTATAATTAATGGCTAACGCCAAAATTTAATTTATTTAATTCTCTATTGAAACAGTTTTTATCCTTTGCCGTTGGATTTATCTTTTTTTGTAATTCAACAGCCACAGTTTACCGATTTTTTTATTTGAAATTCATCATTCTGCCATAGGCACATCTTCGTGGGAATTTGCA
>JALUZN010000099.1 GCA_027011835.1 Draconibacterium sp.
ACCAATATTGGTATTCGATCGAGTAATGTAAGAACATATTCGGGCTCGGAAGCCATTATTCCAAATGGCGACTTAATTTCGAAAAAAGTGATTAACTGGACCCTCACAAACCGCGACCGCAGAAGTAAGATACTAATGAAAACTTCGGCAAATGCCGACCCCGAAGAAGTTATTAAACTCTTTAATGAAATTGCTGCCGATAATCCGAGTGTATTTAAAGAGCCAAAACCATACACTCTTTTTCGTGGCTACAACGAAGAAGGAAACCTCGACTTCGAATTGTATTATTGGACAACATTTAACGAAACACTTGAAATTGATCACGAAATTGCTTTGAAAATTTTTAAAACTCTTAAAGAAAATAATATTCAGGCACCTATTCCTGTGCGAAAAATTATCTCTTCAAAAGAATAAGTGTATTTTTACTGACATAAAAATCGGTTGCAACTAAACCTGATTATTTTATAAGTTTGCAGAAATAATAAAAATATTAAGAGTCCTACCTATTGGGAGATTCAATAAAAATAACATTTTACAAAACCAACTAAGAATGAACAAGTCTACTTTTTTTTCAACACTATTATTTCTTTGTATTACACAACTAACATTCGGACAAGTAAGCGACAGCTCGGTTTTCAAAACGTCGAGCGGAAGAAATCCCTCTTGGATTTTATACCGGAACAACAACCAGCAACTGTATAAAACCATAACCAACGAAGCTTTTAAATTATTAGAAGAACGTTCGGAAAAGGTTTCGAAATTACAGACCAGAGAAGATTGGCAAGCATACCGAAAAGAGCTATTCCCGCGTTTTTTCGAAGGAGTAAGCAAGTTTAAAAAGACTCCTTTAAATGCAAAAATAACGGGCACAATAAAAAAGGAAAACTATAAAATTGAAAAAATTATCTTCGAATCGCACCCCAACTTTTTTGTTACCGGCTGTTTATATATTCCGAAAAAACACGAAAAACCTGCGGCTACTGTTATTTATGTTTCGGGGCACAGCAGCCTGGCTTTCCGGAGCCCGACTTACCAAAATATTATTTTAAATCTTGTAAATAAAGGGTTTATTGTTTTTGCTTTCGACCCAATCGGGCAAGGCGAACGACTACAATATGTAAACAGGGAAACCAACAAATCGGACATTGGCGGACCTACAACAGAGCACTCGTACGCAGGAGTTCAAACACTTTTAACCGGCACATCGTTAAGCAGCTACTTTATTTGGGATGGTGTGCGCGCTATCGATTATCTGGCAACGCGCAAAGAGGTCGATTTAAAACGTCTGGGAATTACCGGTCGCTCGGGAGGTGGCACACAAACAGCTCTTATTGCAGCTTACGACAGCCGCATTTATGCAGCAGCACCCGAGTGTTACACAACAAATTTTAAGCGTCTGCTACAATCGATTGGGCCACAAGATGCCGAACAAAATCCATACAACGCAATAAAAAAAGGGTTCGATTTCCCCGACTATTTCCATTTCCGTGCACCAAAACCAACATTAATAATTACCACCACTCACGATTTTTTCAGTCAACAGGGAGCACGCGAAACATTTGCCGAAGCACAAAAATCATACGCTGCATTCGGATATCCCGAAAACATTCAGAAGGTTGAGGACTTTGGTGTTCACGAATCGACAAAAAAGAACCGCGAAGCGATGTATGCATTCTTTCAAAAATACCTGAATAATCCGGGCGACAATAGCGATTCTGTAATGACCGTTTTCCCCGAAGAAGAGCTCTGGGTAACAAAAACCGGACAAGTAGGTACGTCGTTAAAAAGCGAAACCGTATTTAGTTTAAACGAAAAATATTTCAGCAAAAAAGAGGTTCCTCGCAATGAGTTGCAACAAACAATAAAAACAATTTCGGGCGTAAACCTCGACTACAAGCTTACAGCGGGCGTTTTTACCGGGAAGATACCGGGCGACAAATTTACCATTGAAAAATATTTCTTAGAGAACAACAAAGATGAGTTTGCACTTCCTGTTTGGGTAATAAAACCAAACCATACAAAAACCACGAAGTTTTTAGTTTGGCTCAACCCGGAAGGAAAAACCGAACTACTTAAAAACCCAGTATTTGGCCAATTCATTGATAAGGGATACACCATTATTTCGGCCGATTTACCCGAGACAGGAGAATTAAAAAACGATAATTTTAAAGGCGATGGATTTGTAAAAAATGTTCCGTTTAATTATACGTTCGGAGCCAATTTAATAGGGAAAAGTATTCCGGCAATTCGCGCCGAAGCATTGGATTTACTAATGCAATTTGTTGAGAAACAAAACAGCAAACACGTAAAAATTGATGCGTTGATTGAAAAAGAGATGAGTTCTGCTTTTTTGCATTACACAGCATTTAAAAATCCTTTCTCGAAAGTAGTTCTTGTAAGTCCGCTTAGTTCGAACGAAACACTAATTCATAAAAAAATGTACAACACAAAACTTGCTTTTAGTGTAGTCCCGGGTAGCGTTGGATACTACGATTTTAAAGACCTGGTCTCGTTACTCCCGCAAAAAATGGTAAAGATTGTTAATCCGCTAACCGGGGAAAAGAGTACAGAACCGACAGAAACGGATGAATCTCCCATTATCGATTTTCTTAACAACTAATAATTATGCGTGTAGTACTTTTAGTTTTAGGGATTTTATTTACGCTCAATTTAGGGGCAAAAAACAAAATAAGTAACAGTGAAAAAGAAAAAATAACCAACCTGTTAAATCAACAGGTTAAAGCCTGGAATGACGGAGATATTGAAAAATTTATGGAAACCTATCTTAAATCGGACGAGTTGGTTTTTGTGGGTTCGCACGGACCAACATACGGTTGGCAGGCAACACTCGACAATTATAAAAAACGCTATCCCGACAAAGCAACTATGGGAACGCTGGGTTTTAAAATTCTTAAAATCGATAAAATCGACAGAAAAACTGTTTTTGTAATCGGCCGGTTCGAAGTAACCCGTACTATGGGAAATATTGCCGGCTACTTTACGCTGGTTATTCAAAAATTTGGCAACAAATGGCTGATTGTCAGCGACCATTCCAGTGCCGGAGATTAATTCTTCAAATAAAAATAACTGAACGATAAACAAACTATTAGAGTTAAAAGAGTATTGAAATTTGTTTTGTAACAAATCTGCTTTATAGTCAAATATAAAATCTTACTTTTGAGGTGAGTTAACAAATCTATTCATCAAAACAAAACAAATGAAACGAGCATAGAAATTATTCGCACACAGAAGCATATTTATGTTGCGAGTTATCCCGATGTACATCGGGAAATACCCGCGAAGCGATCCCTTCGGGACTTTAAAAATTTAAAATTATAATGAGATGAAAGTTGGAATTCTGCGCGAAGGCAAAACACCACCCGATAAACGAGTTGCACTCACTCCTGAGCAGTGTGTTGAAGTTGAACAAAAATTTCCTCACGTAAAAATATTTGTACAGCCAAGTACAATTCGAAGTTTTACCGATAATGAATATGCAAACAAAGGCATCGAGCTAAAAGAAGATTTATCGGACTGCGATGTTCTGTTGGGAGTAAAAGAGGTTCGTATTGAAGATTTTATTGAAGGAAAAATTTACCTCTTCTTTTCGCATACAATAAAAAAACAGGAGTACAACCGCAATTTGTTACAAACTGTTTTAAAAAAGAATATCCAACTAGTTGATTACGAAGTACTGACCAACAAAGAGGGATTCAGAATTATTGGATTCGGGC
>JALUZN010000100.1 GCA_027011835.1 Draconibacterium sp.
AAACAGGACAAATGCAGAGTTATATAAAGTTTACGAAGAGATTATCAGTTTAGAGGGGGAAGATATTTCATTTAAAAAGTTAAAATCGGCAAAAGATATTAATGATACTATTATTTCGAAATTTGCTGAACTCGGAATTAACCAGGAAATATTACTGCACAATACCAAGCTACAAGGAGATTTCTATGACAAACAACCACTGTTGCAATTGTGGCATTTGCTATACTCTTTCGAAGGTGATAATTCGAGAACAGGCCACGAGAAACTTTTAAAAGCAATTGAAACTAAATTTGGATTTAAACCTGAATACGCAAAACTATTCTTGAAAATTAAATTGCAAGCTGATTATGGTCGTTTGTCGAGTAAAGCAATACGGAAAATACTCCCTTATTTAGAAGAAGGAGATACTTTTGATAAAGCGTGTGGTTATGCAGGTTACAATCATTCGTCGTCGCTAACAAAAGAGGAGTTGGAAAAACGGGAACTGAAAGATAAATTAGAGTTGTTGCCTAAAAATTCATTACGCAATCCTGTTGTTGAGAAAATTTTAAATCAATTAGTAAATGTTGTTAATGCAATTATTAAAAATGAAAGTTTAGGTAAACCCGATGAGATAAGAGTTGAGTTGGCTCGCGAACTTAAAAAGTCGGCAACGGAGCGTGCCGATATGACTTCGAATATAAATAAAGCAACGGCCCGGCACGAAAAAATTAGAAAAATTTTACAATCTGAATTTGGGATAACAAAGGTTACGCGTAACGATATTATTCGATATAAACTGTGGGAAGAGTTGGAGGGTAACGGATATAAAACAATTTATACAAACACCTACATTCCTCGCGAGAAAATATTCTCGAAAGAATTTGATATTGAACATATTGTGCCAAAAGCTCTGATTTTTGACGATAGTTTCTCAAATAAAACACTTTCACTAAGGAGTATTAATATCAAAAAAAGCGACGATACGGCTTACGATTTTTTAAACGAATATTTAAGTGAAGAAAAATTTAATGAGTTTCTGAAACGTGCTGAAAAATTATGGAAAGATGACAGAATCAGCAAAGCAAAATATAATAAATTGCTAATGAAAGCATCAGAAATTCCCGATGGTTTTATTGAGCGCGATTTAAGAAACAGCCAATATATATCAAAAAAAGCAACCCAAATGTTAAACGAGGTTGTTCGTAAAGTTAGTGCAACAAGCGGAAGTATAACCGACCGTTTAAGAAGCGATTGGCAATTAATAAATATAATGAAAGAGTTAAATTATGCGAAATACGATAAGTTAGGCTTAACAGAAGTAATTGAAGGGAAAAATGGACAAGCTGAACAACGAATAAAAGATTGGACAAAACGAAACGACCATCGCCACCATGCAATGGACGCTTTAACAGTGGCTTTTACAAAACCTGCTTTTATTCAATATCTTAATAATTTACATGCTCGTAGAGATGAAAATACTGAAAAGCACAAAGTTATTTTTGCAATAGAACAAAAATATTTACACAGAAACGAGAAAAGAAAACTCGTATTTAATCCTCCAATGCCTTTAAGCGAGTTTAGGAATGAGTCGAAAAAACATCTCGAAAGTATATTAATCTCGTTTAAAGCAAAAAATAAAGTTGTTACCCGAAATAAAAACAAAATAAAAATAGGAGGGAAAGGTAATTTTAAAACAAAAGTTGAATTGACCCCGCGCGGGCAGTTACATAAGGAAACTGTTTACGGTAAAATTGAAAGATACGAAACCAAATATGTAAAAATAGGAACTAAGTTCGATTTAGAAATGATAAAACAAGTCGCTAATCAAAAGTACAGAGAAGCACTTTTAACGAGACTTGCAGAATTTGACGGAAATCCTAAAAAAGCTTTTGGAGGTAAAAATGCACCTGCTAAGAATCCTATTATTATTAAAAGTGTTGGTGTCGCTTCAAGCAACACCGATACTACTGTACCCGAAAAAGTTAAAATAGTTTGGAAAGAGCATCAATATACAATTAGAAAAGATATTTCGCCTGATTTAAAACTCGATAAAGTAATTGATGTTGGAGTAAAACATATTTTGCAAAATCGGTTAAATGAATTTAATGGCGATGCAAAAAAAGCATTTGCAAACATAGAAGAAAAACCAATTTGGTTAAACAGAGAAAAAGGTATTTCTATTAAACGGGTAACAATTACCGGTGTTAGCAATGC
The DNA here is from genome assembly GCA_027011835.1 of Draconibacterium sp. GTDB lineage: Bacteria > Bacteroidota > Bacteroidia > Bacteroidales > Prolixibacteraceae > Draconibacterium. Next base: position 2,197 of record JALUZN010000100.1, read on the forward strand.
TGAAGCTTTGCATTACAAAAAAGACCACAATGGAAATTATATTTTAGACTCGAATGGAAACAGACAGCCGGTTGATTTTGTTAGTACCGGGAACAACCATCATGTAGCAATTTATCGCGATGAGAATGGGGATTTACAAGAGGAAGTCGTTCCATTTTTTGAAGCGGTTGCACGAGTTAATGCAGGTTTGCCAATAATTTGGAAAGAGCATCCAAAACATCCGGATTGGACATTTTTATTTACAATGAAGCAAAATGAGTATTTTGTTTTTCCTTCTGATGATTTTGACCCTAATGAGACTGATTTATTAAATCCTGATAATGCCAGGTTAATTAGTCCTCATTTATTTAGGGTGCAAAAATTTACAATTAAAGACTATTTTTTTAGACATCATTTAGAAACAACTGTTGAAAACAAAAAAGAACTTAAAAACGTCGCATTTAAAAGAGAAGGTTTATCTGGCATAAATGGAATAGTAAAAGTCCGCATAAATCATCTTGGGCAAATTGTAAAAGTAGGAGAGTATTAATAATCATCAGTATCGGCGTGACTCTGAGTCACACCGATACTTTAGGTTCGATTGTTGATGTGACTTTGAGTAATGCCGATACTTTAAGTTAGATTGTCGGTGTCACTTAAAGTGACGCCGACAATTATGCAGAACTCTCGCTGTTAATTTTAATATCGAAATCTTCGCTTCTAAGCAAAAATGTATGAACATAGAAAAAGACCATATTTATCACATCTACAATCAGGGAAACAACCGACAAAAGATTTTCTTTAATCGCGAAAATTATCTTTTCTTTTTACAAAAGATAAAACGATACATTGTTCCTTATGCCGACATTTTAGCGTGGTGTTTAATGCCCAACCATTTTCATATGATGGTACTCGTAAATTTTGAGGAGTTAGTGGTTGACGACATTGTCGGTGTCACTCGAAGTGACACCGACAATTCTGCTGTAAGAGACAATTCTGCTGTTAGAACCTTAAATCAATCAATAGGAATAATGCTGCGTTCATATACAAGAGCTATAAATAAAAGTCGAAACCGTACCGGGAAATTATTCCGGGAAAAAACCAAGGCAGAATGTATTACCTGTGTCGAAGGAATTACGCCATCATTTTATAACGTAAACGGAGTTACTCAAATAAATATTTTAAAACCTGCAACAGAACAGTATCCGCAAATTTGTTTCGATTATATTCATATGAATCCGGTAAATGCAAAATTAGTGGAAGATACTACCCATTGGGAATTCTCTTCGGCAAAAGATTATGCCGGAATACGTAATGGAAAATTGATAAATAAAAAAGTTGCCGGACAATATGTTGATTTCTAATATTGTCGGTGTCACTCTAAGTGACACCGACAATTCTCTCAAAGTAAAATATCTAATGGTGGGTTCTAAAAATTAGTTTTTTTCAATTTTTGACTTGATAAAATCGCAGAACCCTTTAACGAGATTATCAAATCATTTCAAAAATACATTTCTTTACTAAGAATATAGC
>JALUZN010000101.1 GCA_027011835.1 Draconibacterium sp.
CGTTACACGACCATTCAGTTAAATGTCCTCGCGCGAACCATTTGTACATTCACGATTCAGATTTTGAATTAACATATTCCGATAAAATTATTAATAATAATTATTACAATCCTACTTTTTTTACTCACCAGGGAGGTGACGGATATCTGGCAAATTATCATTTTAAAAACCTGAGTTTCACCAGAGCAGGACAAATTAGCAATAATGGTACGCCGTTAGTAGAATCGGAACCTTTTACGTTGTATGATAATAGACCCAACAATGTATCGGGAGATATGGTTTGGGAAAATATTGAATTCTCTGGTTACGATCATCAAATAGTAGGTTATCCATATGTTCAAACAAAAAAAGGTTTTAAAGCTATTAACTACACAGACTTTACCGCACGAGAAGCACAACTTAAGACACATCAAACGGCAAGTTTCAAAGTAAGTATAGAACACAGAACAGGGAACTCGAAAGAGGATATTACAGGCGTTTATTCATGGGGACAAAAAACAGATGGCAGTATCGATTTTCCACGGGATAACAGAAGTTATATAGGTACAAAATCGGAAACGGAAAATAAACCCTATGTAAAAATGAACAGAGCAACAGTTAAAAAAATATATAACGCCAGATTAATACCAACAGCTGTTCCTGAAATAACGAATCATGCTATTACCGTGAGTGTTTATCCAAATCCGGTAGAGGGAATAATGCATGTAAAAAGTGCCACTGGCATCCGTTCAATTTCCATTACAAATATTGCAGGTCAGGAAGTTTTAAAAGAAAATCTTTCTTCGAACAGAGTTGCCAGAATTAATACATCAGGTTTAAATCGTGGCATTTATTTTGTAAAAGTTATTGATGTAAATGGAGAATTTTCAACAAAAAAGATAGTGAAAAACTAGGGGCACTTTTATTCTATAAAGGATGAAAACATCCAATAAGAAATTAAGCATTAGTAAGATCTTATTTTTAAGTATCTTCTTATTGTTAATGGAGCAAATTGTTTTTGCTCAAAACTATATTCCTCCTGTTATTCCAAATTATACACATTACAATAAGGATTATTACGATAAAATGGTTGCCGAAGGTAAACCTACTCAGGAGTCTCCATGGGGATTTCAGGAGATTTATATAAAAAACGCTAAAGTACATAATGTATCATCTTTCGATGAATATATACATATAATTAATTTTAATACAGATGGTACGACATGGGTAGATGGTAAAACCCATATTATTAATTTCGCAAGTGGCGAGTATAGTATTCCGAATGGTACCAGTTACTACATTCTGAAAGTGCCTTCAAGAACCATTATTCAAGGAGCAGGTATGGGCGAAACTATTTTTAAAGCTGTCGATGAAATTGCTCCGGAAGATACCTATCATTTTAGAAAGTTGTTTAATTTAGAGTATGCCACCCACGATGTGGTTGTTCGAGGAATAAGTTTCTATAACGAAACCTCAGACAACAAATGGGGGCTTTTCCATTCTAATGGAACCACAGATCGTGAAAACTACCTTTTCGAAAACATAGAATTCGACGATGAATTTGGTGCTATTGGTAGAAAACCATACAATAGCAACTTTGTTACTTTTAGAGGGTTGAGAAAAAGAATTGGCAACACTACCCAAAGGATTAACGATAACTTTACTGTTCCTGTACCAAATACTTATCAATTTCATGGTATGAACGATGATAATGTGTCATTAGCCGGACAAGTGGGTATGAGAACAGGGAATAGCGTAGTGTTTCACGATTGTGAACTGGGTGATGTTATTTCGGCAACAATCGATACCTACAATAATTACATCGAAATGGTTAGCATTCGTTTTGTCGATCCGTTACACGACCATTCAGTAAAATGTCCAAATGGAAACCACCTCTATATTCACGATTGTACATTTAATCTTCGCTACTCTCAAAAAATAATTCAGGATGGTGGCTATTGGAATCCTACTTTTTTTACCCACGAGGGAGGCCAATTAGCCAATTACCACTTTAAAAATCTGGAATTTACAAGAGCCCACCAACAAATAACATCCATAAACTCAAAGGGCACTACAATAACATTTGTTGAATCTGAACCATTTATGATTCACGATAATCGAGCGAATAACGTTTCAGGAGACATGGTATGGGAAAACATCACCTTTAACGGTTACAGTAGTGCGCATCAGGTTGTTGGTTATCCATATGTTCAAGCCGATAAAGGTTTTCAGGCCATAAATTATACAAGTTTTGTTGCAAAACCTGCACAAATGAAATCGAACAATAATAACTCGCGAGGAAATTATACCGTAACTGTCGATACCAGAACAGGAAACTCGAAAGAGGATATTACAGGCGTTTATTCATGGGGACAAAAAACAGATGGCAGCATCGATTTCCCCAGAGACAATAGAACTTTTAGAGGCACTAAATCGGCAATGGAAAATCAGCCATATGTTAAAATGAATAGGGCAACAGTTAAAAAAATATATAATGCCAGGTTAATACCAACAGATGTTCCGGATATAACTGTTAGCGCTATTAACCTGAGTGTTTATCCAAATCCGGTAGAGGAAATAATGACTATAAAAAGCGCCACTGGCATACGTTCAGTTTCCATCACAAATGTTGCAGGCCAGGAAGTTTTAAAAGAAAATATTTCTTCGAACAGAGTTGCCAGAATTAACACATCGGATTTAGATAGTGGCGTTTATTTTATAAAAGTTATTGATGTAAATGGAGAATTTTCAACAAAAAAGATAGCTAAAAACTAGGGGCACTTCTATTCTAAAATCTTTAATCAATTTTTTATAAAACATGAAAACAGATACGATAAAAGAATTCATACACAGAAGCATGATTAAGTTAAAGTACTAATTTTCTTGTCTTGTGTCTTGGTTCTTGTATCTTGATTCTAAATTTTAAAAGCATGAAAACATTCAACATGAAAACATTCAAAAAGAAATTAAGCATTAGTAAGATTTTATTTTTAAGTATTTTCTTATTGTTAACGGGGCAAACTGTTTTTGCTCAAAGCTATGTTCCGCCGGTTATGGACGGCTTTACCAGTTACAACAAAAACTATTACGACAAAATGGTTGCCGAAGGGAAACCGACACAGGAAACACCCTGGGGATTTCAGGAAATGTATATCGCCGATTCTGTGGTACACAATGTTTCATCTATCGCTGAATATAAAAATGTAATTGATTCTAATACAAATGATTGGGCGTGGACAGATGGTAAAATCCATATTATTAATTTAGCAAGTGGTGAGTATATTGTTCCTAATGGCACCAGTTATTACGTTCTGTTGATTCCTGCAAGAACTGTTATTCAGGGAGCAGGTATGGGAAAAACTATTTTTAAAGTCGTCGATGAAATTGCTCCGGATGATAAATATCATTATAGAACATTGCTTAATTTAGAGTATGCCACCCACGATGTGGTTCTTAGAGATTTTAGTTTTTACAACGAAACCTCAGATAACAAATGGGCCATTTTCTTTGCCAATGGAGCCAGAAATCGTGAAAACTACCTTTTTGAAAACCTCGAATTCGATGACTCCTTTGGTGCTATTGGTAAAAAACCTTACGATAGCAATTTCATTACTTTTAGAGGATTAAGAAAAAGAATTGGTAACACTACCCAAAGGATTAATGCTAATTTTACTACTCCGGTACCAAATGCATATCAATTTCGCGGGATGAACAAGGATAATG
>JALUZN010000102.1 GCA_027011835.1 Draconibacterium sp.
CTATATTTGTATTGATTACTAGAAACGTAAACACTGAACAGGTTTCAGGCAAAAATGCAAATTAACACTAACCCTGAGATTTGTTCTAATTATTGAATAATTAACATATGAAATTTATTATTACATCAACAGGAAGCAGTTTAAAATCGAAGTTTGATTTAAGATTTGGAAGAGCAAGTTGGTTTTGTTTATACGACAGCGAAACAAAAACAGCTGAGTTTATTGAAAATGAAAACAAAGATGCCAAAGGCGGAGCCGGTACAAAAGCGGTTGAAAAAGTTGCGGAGCTTGGAGTGAGCAAAGTTATATCGGGCGATTTTGGCCCAAAAGCCAAGGCACTGCTCGAACGTTTAGAAATTCAAATGGTTGTTTTTCCAGAAGAGAATATGTCGATTCAGGATATTATTGCTAAAATAAAACTTTAAAAATTAAAACAAATGCCAGGGTTTGACAGAACAGGACCCGCCGGACAAGGTCCAATGACGGGAGGAAGACAGGGAGATTGCACAGGAAGCGATTTTCGCAGAGGTGCAGGACGACGCTTTAACGGGCGTGGATTAGGACACAACTCATTGTTTGGGTTTGGCTATGGTTTCAGGCATGGCTTTCGAAATCAAAATCGCTGGAACGTTGCTGATCAATCGGAAAAAAGAGTGATTGAAAATGAAATCATCACGCTTAAAGATCAGCTGTCGGCGCTTGAAAAGAGACTTGCCGAAATTAAAGATTAATTTATTTCTGAACGATGGATTTTATCTATTAAAGGTCAATCCATCGTTCAGATTTTTACAAACTGTTTAAATTTTGTAAATTATGAGAAGTTCAGGAAGAGGTATAAATATGGGAGAAGGACGCGGCCTCGGCAGTGGCGGAGGAAGAGGACGAAACCGCGGAGGTTCGTTTGGCGTTGGAGGATACTGTGTATGCGCTAAATGTGGTGCAAAAGTAGAGCACCAACAAGGCGTAAAATGCACAACTGTAAAATGCCCCGAATGTGGGCACATTATGGTACGCGAAGAACTACTAAACAAGTAAAAAAATAAAAAGTTGTTTTTATTATTTAAGAACAACTTTACTAACTGTTTGGATTTCTATTATTAATTTAAAATCGGGAGGATAAATCATGAAAAATTTAATGAATCTATTTGACGAGACAGGCTGGGAACCGGCTGACAATTATCCAAAAGGCACGCTCCGGAAAATGTTACGAGATGAAAACGGAGCCAAAACGATGTTGTTAAAATTCCCAAAAGGATTTAAAATGACTCCACACTCTCACTTAACAACCGAACAACATTTTGTATTGGAAGGTTCGTACTCAAGTAAAGGAGGTGTTTTTGGAGCAGGCTCTTATCAGCTTATTGGGGCACACGAAGAACACGGGCCATTCGAATCGGAAAATGGTGCTCTGGTTTTAGTAATTTGGGATCCATTCAAAATAAAAAAGTAACACAAATAAATACATAAAAAACAGAATTAAAATATGAAGTTTGCTATTCCAATTTTAAATGGTCAGATAACGGCGCATTTTGGCCATTGTGAAAAATTTGCAGTTGTCGAAACAGAAAATAACAAAGTAATTAACGAAGAGTTGCTTACTCCTCCTGTACATCAACCGGGGGCCTATCCACGGTTTTTAGCCAATCAGGGTGTCGATGTGATTATTGCAGGAGGTATGGGACAAAAAGCACAGCAACTTTTTGCACAAAATAACATTGAAGTTTATCTTGGTGTTGCACAGGGCACTGCTGCTCAACTGGTTGAAAGCTACCTCGACAATCAACTCGATACGGGAAATAATCTTTGTACGCATTAAAATGAACAGAACAATTCGACTTCATCCCATTGGAATTATTGAAACGCCATATACCGAAACAACAAAAATGCCCATTCAGGGCTGTTTCGAAAATAAGGCTATTGGATGTTGTCGGCTGTTTTCGAAATACGAGAAAGGGTTAAACGGGTTAGATGAATTTAGTCATGCCATTCTTATTTATCAGTTTCATAAATCGACAGAAGAAGCAGTTGAAAGTGAACCATTTCTTGAAAATAAAGTTCACGGCATTTTCTCCATCAGAAGCCCCAACCGCCCCAACCGGATTGGAATGTCGATTGTAAAAATCAAAGAGATAAAAGAGAACAGGCTCTATTTTACAGAAGTAGATATGTTAAACGGAACACCTTTACTCGACATTAAACCGTTGATTAAACATTTCGATAATCGAGAAAACGTAATATCGGGCTGGCTCGACAAGCAGTTTGAAGATGGGAATATACCCGATAATGCAATTTTAAAGTAGAATGAAGATAGCAATAGCAAGTGGAAAAGGCGGAACAGGTAAAACAACTGTTTCGGTAAATTTATATAGTACTTTCGCAAGGTTTTTCGACAACAACATTACACTTATCGACTGCGATGTTGAAGAACCCAACGATGCTCTGTTTTTTAAAAACAGAAAGTTGATTTTAGAAAAAGAGGTACAGCAAATTATTCCGGAGATTAATACCGAAGCGTGTACATTTTGCCACAAATGCGCCGACTGGTGCGAATTTAACGCCATTACAATTATTAAAAGCGTTGCTTTTGCCGAAATAAATAAAGAACTCTGTCATTCGTGCGGAGCATGTTTGGTTGCTTGCGAATACAATGCCATTACCGAACATCCGCATCCGTTGGGAGTAATTTCTCATTTCGATACAGGAATTGGGAACGGACTGATTGAAGGACGTCTAGAAATTAGCTCATCGATGCAAACCATGCTGATTAAAGAGGTTAAAAAAGAGATTTCTGAAAACAACTCAATAACAATTATCGATGCTCCTCCCGGTACAAGTTGCCCGGTTGTTGAAACAGTTTCGGACGCCAATTACATTATTTTGGTTACAGAACCCACTCCTTTTGGATTGCACGATCTGAAAATTACCGTCGATTTACTACGCGACATAAAAAAACCATTTGGGGTTATTGTAAACAAAGCCGGATTAGGAGCAAACGAAGTGTATAAATTCTTAGACGAAAACAACATCGAACTGCTGGGAAAAATTCCGTTTACAAAAGCGTATGCAAAAAATTACGCTTCGGGAACCATTTTGGAGAATGTACCCAAAGAAATTGAAGACACATACCGCGAAATTGCAGAAAAATTACTAACCAAACAGTTGCAACAATGAAGGAGATTACAATATTAAGCGGAAAAGGAGGAGCCGGTAAAACAAGTGTTGCAGCGGCAATTGCCTCGGTTGCAAAAAATGCAGTATTTTGCGATAACGATGTTGACGCAGCCGATTTACATCTCATTTTTAATCCTGAAATAAAAGAGCGGTATGATTTCGACAGCGGAACACTTGCCGTAATCGACCCCGATGTTTGTACCAACTGTGGGATTTGTGTCGAGCACTGCCATTTCGATGCCATTCATCCAAATGCAATTGAGCAGCTCGAAGTAAACCCGTTTCAATGTGAAGGATGCCGGCTTTGCGAGCGTGTTTGTCCGGAAGGTGCAATCGAATCGGTTTACAACAACAATAACCATTGGTTTGTTTCTAACACACGATTCGGAACGCTGGTACATGCAAAAATGGGCCCCGGTGAAGAGAACTCGGGGAAACTGGTTACCGAAATCAGAAAAAAAGCAAAAGAGATTGCAAACCAAATTAATGCCGATTTTATTATAAACGACGGGCCTCCCGGAATTGGTTGTTCAGCCATTGCATCAATTACCGGAACCGATGCGGTGCTAATGGTCATCGAGCCAACACTCTCGGGACTCCACGATGCAAAAAGACTGGTTGAATTGATTAACACATTCAATATTCCGGTATTTGCAGTTATCAACAAATTCGACCTGAACAGAGAAATAACGGAAAAAGTAAAAAATTACCTTGACGAAAATTCGATTTCGCTAATTGGCAAGATACCTTTTGCCAACGAAATGGTTGAATCGGTGGTTAACGAAAAAACAATTATTGAATACGCTCCCGATAATAAAATAAGCAAAGAGTTTTATTCTATTTGGGAAAAAATAAAAAACAATTAATTAAGAGATTTATGAAAAATTTTAAAATAAATCAGAGTGAATGTGTAGGATGCAGTACATGCGCATTAATAGCACCAACAAATTTTGCAATGAACAGCAGTAATGTAGCCTATATAAACACACAACCGCAAACCGAAGACGAAGAAGCTGAGTGTAATCAGGCACTCGAGATTTGTCCGGTTCAGGTTATTTCGGCAGTATAAATTTAATTTTAGAAACCATATTTTGTAAAAATTATGAAAACATTAGAAGAAGCTATCGATGTTATTTCGAAAGTTGAACACCCTGCAATTAGTTATCCGTTAACAAAACTTGGAATTGTAAAAGATATCGAACTCAATGGAGATACAGTTGTACTCTCATTTGTATTTCCGTTTCCGAATATTCCAATTGCCGACCAACTTATTGCATCGATAGAAAAACCAATTAACGAAATTGGATTAAAACTGGAGTATATTGTAAGAGTAATGAACGATAACGAACGGAACACGTTTTTACAGCTCGAAGCCGAAGCGTGGAAAGGAATGTAATTATTTAGATTGATAGATTGTTAGATGATAGACATGATACTCATAACAAAGTAGACTGCTAAAAAACTGCTATTTAGCATAGCTCTCATCACTTTGTATTTGGCTAATTATTAAGACGATATAAAACTATTCTGAACTATTAAATATAGAAAATAAGAGAAAATATGCTAAATCTCTTTTTGCCCATATTGTTGAAATCGATAATGATAACCGGCTTCGTATTTATTATGATGCTGATTATTGAATACATTAACGTTCAAACAAAAGGGATTTGGCAAAACAGCTTATCGTCGAACATCTGGAAACAATACTTTTTAGCAGCACTGTTAGGAGCTGTCCCCGGTTGTCTGGGCGCATTTACTACCGTTGCACTTTTTTCGCACCGCCTTATTTCGTTTGGTGCTGTGGTAGCTGCAATGATTGCAACCAGTGGCGACGAAGCATTTGTTATGTTTGCCATGTTCCCGCAAAAAGCACTTTTATTAACGGCTATTATTTTTGTAGTGGGAATTTTAGCCGGATACATTACCGATAAAATTTATACTCCAAAAAAAATTCTCACTAAATTCTCGCAACACAGTTTTCCTCTTCATTCCGAAGATGATTGTCACTGTTTTCAGCGAAAAAGAGTTTTTAGTCAGCTAGCCAAGCCATCGGTTTACCGTGTACTTTTAATCGTGGGCACTACACTTTTTTTATTGGCCATACTCGGCGGCCTAATTGCCGGCAATGCAAAACTGTGGATACGCATAACTCTGCTATTTACGGTTTTTGTGTCGTTGTTTGTAATTTTAACAGTCCCCGACCATTTTCTTAAAAAACATCTCTGGGAACACATCGTTATAAAACATATTCCACGCATATTTCTCTGGACATTCGGCACCCTCTTTTCGTTTGCTTTAATTATGCAATTTGTTAATATCGAAACATGGTTATCGAATAATATGCTTCTTGTTTTAGTTATTGCCGTGTTGGTTGGAATTATCCCCGAATCGGGGCCTCACCTTATTTTTGTAACGCTCTTCGCACAGGGAACCATTCCGTTTAGCATTTTGCTCGCAAGCTCTGTTTCGCAAGACGGACACGGGATGTTACCTCTTCTTGCCGAATCGAAACGCAGCTTTTTAGCTGTAAAATTTGTAAATATTATTGTTGCTCTCATTGTTGGTATATCGGGTTATTTTATAGGTTTTTAATTTTAAATTATCGATTATGTTTACTCTAAAAAATGAATTTTTAATTCCTCCGTTAAAATTAGGCTATTCAAATGGCGACGGGAAAGTAAATAACAGGCACATTGATTTTTATTCGCAACGAACAAAACATGTGGGTGCCGTTGCTCTTGAGCCACTCTACCTCGACAAAGGTTTGCGCGAGCTTCCTACCCAGCTCGGAATCGACAACGACGATAAAATTGAGGGACTATCGAATCTTATTGAAACAATTCATAAAAATGGTGCTAAAGTAATTGCCCACCTCAATCATCCCGGCCGATTGGCAAACCCAAAATTACCGGGTAATTTCCACTGGTCGTCAACCAATAAACCTTGCGAAAACGGTGGAGCCACACCAGTTGCGATGACCCGCGAAATGATGGATACGGTAATTAAATTACACGTTGACACCGCCTTGCGTGCCGTAAAATGCGGATTCGATGTTATTGAAATGCAATTTGGGCACGGACATCTGTTTGCGCAATTTTTATCGCCGGCAGTAAACAATCGTACCGACCAATACAACGGCACACTGGAAGCGAGAGCAAAATTTCCGCTCGAAGTATTACGCGCAGTAAAAGCAGCTGTAAACATACCGGTAATTGCCCGTTTAACTGCCGACGAAATTATCCCGCCCGGATTTCATTTAGACGAGATGAAACAATTTGCAAAAACAATTGAAAAAGAGGGAGTGGAAGCATTACATATTACAGCCGGTTCGGGTTGTTCTACCCCGCCATGGTTTTTTCAGCATATGTTTGTACCAAAAGGGAAAACGTGGGAACTGGCAGGAAAAATAAAAGAAGCAGTTACTATTCCGGTAATTTCGGTGGGGCAAATAAATACATTTAACGACATTGAAACCATAAAAGAAAAATACAACACCGATTACATTGCCGTGGGAAGAGCACTGGTTGCCGACCCCGATTTTATTGGGAAATACCTTAAAACAGTTGCGGGAAATGTTCGGCCGTGTCTGTCTTGTTCCGATGGCTGTTTAGGAGGAGTAAAAAAGGGAAAAGGATTGGGTTGTCTTGTTAATCCAACAGTAAACAAACAACTTTCAGCCCCCGAGAAAACCAATACACCAAAGAAAATTGCAGTAATTGGTGGCGGACTTGCCGGTATGCAAGCAGCTTGCACATTAACCGAGCGAGGCCACAAAATAACACTTTTCGAAAAAGAAAAACTTGGCGGACAATTTAATCTGGCCTGGCTTCCTCCTCATAAAAAAAGTTTACATAAACTGATTGATTTTTTTAACAACGAAATAGAACGATTACAAATTCCGGTTATTTACAAAGAGGCCACTAAAAGCGATATTGTTGAAAGAAATTTCGACGAAATAGTTATGGCAACCGGAGCAAAACCGGTAGTTCCACTAATAAAAGGGTTAAAAGAGTTTTACTGGACAGAGTTTTTAAACGACAACGAACTGCCCCAAGATAAGCAGGTTATGGTAATTGGCGGAGGGCTAATTGGACTCGAAATGGCTGCTAAATTGGTTGAAGCAAACAATAAAGTTATAATTGTTGAGATGCTCGACGAAATAGCACGAGGAATGGAGATGATTGAAAAAGCATTAACCGTTAAGTTCCTGAAAGAGAAAAACACAACCATCTATTTAAACCATAAAGTTATTGAGGTTGACTACGATAAAGTTACAATTGAAAGCACCGATAACAAAACAATTACAATCGATAATATTGATAAGATTATTGTAACTGCCGGAATGAAAAGTTATGTTCCATTCGAGCCGGACAGCAAACTTCCTGTTCATATTATTGGCGATGCACAACAGGTTGCAAAAGCCGAAGATGCTATTAGCAACGCTTACGAATTAGCACTGAAAATATAAAATAGAAAACGATGAAGATTACATTTGCATTTGCACTCAACAACAACGGTATTTTTGAAAAACGACACTTTGGCGACAGCGATAAATTTGCAATTTACACCTTCGAAAACAGTGAGTTAAAATTCCTGGAAGATATTCCAAACACGTTTAAAGAGATGGACGAAATCCAGCAACATGGCTCGAAAAAGAAGGGAAAAGCAATCATCGCATTACTAAAAGAGAAAGAGGTTTCGGTACTGGTTTCGAAACAGTTTGGAAAGAACATTAAAATGGTAAATCAGCATTTTATTCCGGTAATTATTTCGGAAGACGAACTCGGGCAGGTTCACGATATTATGCTAAAAAAGATTGATTGGTTTGAAGATGAACTACGAAACAGAAATAACGATTATATGCTTTTTTACATTAAAAACGGAATATTAAAAATGCATATCAAAAAAGATAAAGAATAACTAATCTCAGAAAAAATATGAACCTTTGCAGCCATTACAATTTTCACAAATGGCTTTAACAAAAAAAATATCGTCGCATAATTTCAAAGCATTCTTATGGCATGCTACATTTTTGGCATTTGCTAAAAATTTTATGGATGTCGACACCATCATTCCCTCTATGATTGTTGAGTCGGGTGGCGGTGCAATGCACATTGGTATTTTAACAGCAATTATGATGGGCGGTTCGAGTTTTACACAACTCTTTTTTGCCCCCTATTTAAGCAACAAAACTTACAAGAAAAAATTTTTATTGGCTGCAATCAATACTCGTGTTTTTGCTCTTTTCGGATTGGGAGCTTTGCTTTTTCTTCTCACCACGCAACAGCACAACTATGTTTTATGGCTGGTTTTCTTTTTCATCACAGCCTTTTCGCTTGCAGGTGCTTTTGCCAATATCAGCTATGTCGACATTTTAGGGAAGTCGGTAAATCAGGATAAGCGAAAAACTTTTTTTTCAACCACCCAAATCATTTCGGGAGTAATAGTTTTAAGTGCGGCATTTCTGGCAAAACGAATGCTCGAGTGGAAAGAATATCCGTTAAATTACGCGTTTATGTTTTTTACCGGAGCCGTTTTGTTATTAATTGCCACAGCCGGATTTTGGAGCATTAAAGAGGTTGTTCCCTCGCAATTAAAAATTTCCGGATTAAAAGCATTTTTTAAAGTATTAAAAACCGAATTAAAAGAGAATAAAAAACTTGTATATTTTTTAGGCTATATAAATACTCAGGGAGTTGCCATCTCTTTTCTGCCTTTTATTATTTTGTATTCAAAACAGATGTTTCAAACCGAAAGTAGCGATGCCGGTATTTATCTGATTTACAAAGTTATTGGAGTAGTATTTGTAAGTGTTTTGGTTCTGCTCGGAGCAAAAAAAGTAAAATACAATTTGCTGCTTTTTAGCAATGTAATTCTTTCGCTTGCATTGGCCGTTTTGGCCCTACTATTAAAAGACGCCTCGTCGATAAAGTATATTTTTATTATTGGAGGAGTTGTTTACTCGCTCTTTTCTATGTCGATGAACGGACTTTTGCTCGAAGTTTCGGGGAACGAAAACCGAGCCCTGTACACCGGTTTTGCAGGTGCAGGAAATATCCTGCCTGCCATTTTCCCATTAATTGGCGGAAGTATAATTACTGCGTTTGGGTTTAATACGTTTTTTATTCTTTTTATGGTAATAATACTGCTCGCCGCATATTTTATTTATAAAATTGATTGTAAAAAGTAACTCCTCTCCTATTAAATTGGGGCAAGGCTTGCGCACCCCTTAATCCGCACCGCCATATAGCAATGCAATTTTTTTGAATGTACAGTTTTCTCTACTTATAAATGGGCGCCAGTAGACGGTTTGTTCATCCGGCACTTTCGATTTTGTAAACGTTTCGAGCAGTTGCAAACGACCGGGCAGCAATGTACCACCACAACTGTAATAGATTCCATTTCCTGATATTATCACAAAAATACCCGGGAGATTTTTCCCCGGGTATTTTATATCCGAATTCAAACGATAAATTATTGCTACAAACTGATAGTTAGGGTCTGCTGAAAAACAATTAAACATATGACATACAGTCAGATACTATATTTAATGTTTTTATAAGTGCAAGCTTTTTGTCTTGTTATATTAAAAAAGCTTGCAATTATTTATTCTATGTTTCGAGTATTTTAACAGCTCAGCTGTACGCCATATTTGTACCTTATTCAGTTTGAAGTATTTATATACATCTGCACTTCACAAAGTTCAAATATGGCGTACATCTGAGCTGTTCAGCAAACCCTAATTAATTGAAAAAACTGCAAAGCAATATTCTTCAACCTTTAATACTGCCTGACAACAACAGCTATTTTACAATAATCTTTTTTGTTGTAACTCCTTCATCTCCTGCACTTATTCGTAAAAAATATATTCCTGCGGTTAAATTATTTACACTCCACAATGTTTTAAATTCTCCTTTATAAACCTTACGATTAACAATGGTCTCAACAGTTTTTCCGGTGTAATCAATTGCATCAATTTTCACGTTTGTTGCCTTTGTTAATTCGAAATCGATAGTAACATTTGTCTTAACCGGATTTGGATAGATAGCCACGTGGAATTTATTTAAATCAATTTTTTTGGCCGAAGTAATATGAAAATGGAGTTGTGCTTCGGCAGCAAAAACAGGTGCAAGTTGATTGGGTTGTTCTGCCAAATACGGAATGCCGTCATTATCAGAATCACTGCCCGACTCTCCTGTAGGTCCAAACTCGGCCAACTGCATTTTATTGGCAACTCGTTTAAAGAATCCGGTATAAATTGCCGGTGCTTCTGTTTTATTTCCAACTAAAGCAGCTTCGCGTAAACCACCGGTAATTACGGCAAAATTAAATGGTGTGTAAGTTGCCATCGAATTCCCAGCTTCGGTAAGAAATGCATTTTCAGTTGCCACATAAAAGTTAGCAATTAAATAGTCGTACGCCTCGTTTGCTGCATCGAGATAGTCTGTATTGCTTGTTAACGTGTATGCAGCATACAATCCGCGTGCTGCTGCGGCCTGTGTTTCGGCTGTTTTGGGAGAATTGTCGGCTCCCGATCCAATGGTAAAACTGTTAAAATACCCACCATCCGCATCTTTTAACGAATTCATTAAAAACTGACTCTGCGCATTAACAGCATCGAGTGCTTTTTGCTCGAGCGGAGTACCTGCAAATTCCTCCTTCATTTTCGACAAAACCATTACAATATAGCCGGCATTTACAGTACTTATTTTTGTTCCCTGCTGCACTGTGCCTCCCGACAAGCCCGAAGTATTCACAAATGTTTTCTCTGTTTTATTAAAGTGCATGGCCATTAAATTCATAAAAATGACTTTACTGGTTCCTTTCATTAAATCAAACGGGCCGGCAACTCCGGTTTCCGCCATTGGTGCGGGGAATGGATTACCGTCGAAAACATCGTGATAGGCAAAATGTGTTACATCGCTGTTATTATCCGGATCCATCATATTTTTATAGTTTAGCGTTCCCCATAAATACGAAAGTTGGTCGAATATATCGCTCGAAGCATCTGTTACCTCCATTGCAGTAACTTTTGGCGGCAACATGGTTCCCGAAGCTCCTTCTGTTATCGCAATATGGTGCGGAAAATATTTTATACCGTCTTCAGGATTATAGGTCGACGGTTCAACTTTTCCCAACTGCGTGCCGTCGTATGCCAAAGCATTAATTAAAAAAACGGTTTTGTTAATTGCCTCAGCAGTTAACACCTGGCCAATAAATCCATCGATGGCACTACCTCCGTAAAACACATTATTATCGGGGTCGAAATTGGGGCTTCCTGTCGAATCGGGCGATACAGTTCCATCGGGGTCAATTCCATTATCATCGGCATCGTGAAAGCCACCAAGCATATCTTGTGCCCACAAATATTGTTTCATTAATGCCTGTCCCATTGCTCCTAGATTTAGCGTTTTATCCATTTTGCTTCTGTCCCATCGTAACGACGAAAAATCCATTGTAAAGTCGGATGCTGGTGCCTGGGAAAGATGTGGATCACCACTTACAAATTCGGCAAATTGCGGAAATGGATTTTTGGGCGGAGTTTGGTTCGCGAGCATTCCAAAATGCATAATGTTCTTCATTAAAATATCGTCCTCCTTAACTCCGTTTTTCATTCCGTCAGTATATGTACCATCAAAATCATCGGGCATCATTGCTGCCATTTTCTTAATTACTGGCCCCCACATTAAGTGCAGTCCTATTCCCGAGCGCGAAACAACAGTTCCCAATAAATAGCGCGAGTATTCGTAGTTTTCAATTCCCAATGTATAAGCAATAGAATCGGGAGCGTCTAAAACGGCAGGGTCGAGAAAATCAAGATTATACCCCAGAGCTTCGGCAAAGGGTTCGCCGCTTTCGTTAATTTCGTTGGCAAGCAACATTTGGTCACGTGTAGAGAACAGGTCGGTAGAAGTAACAACAACTTGCGAATGCAATAGTGAGCTGAACAATGTAAAACTCAAAATAAAAGTAAATAATGTTTTCATGTTTTTAATTTTTAGATTTAAAATTCTGTTTTGCTTGTACAGAGAGTCGCAGAAACCGGAGAAACCTTGCAGCAAAAAAGAAGAAACAGTTCAACACGACTGAAAATGAGCACCTTGAGG
>JALUZN010000103.1 GCA_027011835.1 Draconibacterium sp.
TTCTAATTATATCAGCACAAAAAGAATAAGTTTTTTCTTTGCAACAAAACTATTTTTTAACCGGTAAAATGTATGCAACTTATGTTGCGAATATTAAACCTTATAAAGAATACGTGTAAGAATATTGCGGTGAATGCCGAGGTATGAGGCAATGTGTTGACGTTGAAGTTTTTGTGCCAACTCGGGGTACTGTTGTAAAAATTTGCGGATGCGTTGTTCGGCATTTAACGATTGGAAAGAGTGGATTCTTCCCATTGCCTGTATGTAGCTCTCTTCTGCCAGAATACGAACTGTACGTTCGAATTTCGGATGGTTGTCGAGTAGTGTTTTAAATTCGTGTTTTTCAATGTAAATGAGTTTCGAATCTTCGTATGCACGAATTGCTTCGGTTGAGTTTTTCCCGCTGTAAAATCCTTGATGATTACTGATTATAAAATTATTCGGGGGAAAAAAGAAGCGTGAAATCCATTCGGTGCCGCTGTCGGAAAGATAGGTGGCATACAAAAGCCCTTCAATCAGAATCCCGATTTTTTTGGTCTTCTCACCGTACTCGATAAAACTCTCTCCCTTTTTAAGTTCTACTTCACTGTTCTTTAAATCGAACGATTTAAGCAGGTCGAGGGTAAGTTGGTAGCGGGCAATTATTTTTTTATGATCCATCTATTTTGCACCAAAGTTTTCGTTGAAAAGTTTTAATCGTTCTTCCAGCTCGCCAAATTGTTCGCGTTTTACAAACGAAACACAAGCACGAATTCCCTCTTCGTAACTTCCTGTATTGTCGAGTGCAATGGCGCTAATTCCGTAATAAAGCAGGTTTTCAACAAGTTGGTTGCCGGTCATATTTGGGTACGAAATGGTAAAATAAAAACCATCGGCAATTTTTACATCCAAATCTTTTTCGTAAACAATGTTAAACCCATTTTTCAGAAAAAGGTCTTTCATTACTTTTGCCTTTTCGCCATACTCTTTTACCTCTTCAACAAAATTGAAACGGCCCTCGTTTGCAGCTTTAAACATTGCTGCAAGTGCCCACTGTGCCGAGTGACTGGTGCCCGACGAAACCGAGTATAAAATGCGTAGCGTTATCGTGTCGCCAAAAGTTGTTCCTTTAAACCGCTCTTGCAGGTCGGGGTAGTCGCGCACAAAAAGTTTGTCGGAAATGGCCATTAACCCACAACGTTGACCGGCGTACGAAAATATTTTTGAGCTTGAGATAAACAGAATGTAATTGTCGGTGTATTTTGCTACGGTGGGTTGAAATGGAGCCACTCCTGGTTTCGATAAATCGTTGCGGAAATCCATGCCGAAGTAAGCGAGATCTTCCATTACAATAACATCGTATTTTGTGGCAAGTTCGCCAATTATTTTTAACTCTTCATCGTTAAAACAGATCCATGCCGGGTTGTTTGGGTTCGAATAGATAATTGAGTTGATTTTACCTTCACCCAGAATTTCTTCAAGTTTAGCACGCAACTTTTCTCCTCTGAAATTAAAAACATCAAACGTTGTATGTTTTAGTCCCAGCACCATCATTTGTTGTTTCTGAACCGGGAATCCGGGGTCGATAAACAGCGTTGTATCTCTGTTTTTGTCAATATTTCCGGCGGCCATAAATGCTGAAAATGTTCCCTGCATAGAGCCAACTGTTGCAATACAGCCTTTGGGTGCCACGTCAATATCGAGGTAGTTTTTTATAAATTTCGAGGCCTCCTCTTTTAATGGCTTTATTCCATCTACCATAGGATAAATGGCAGCTACTCCCTTTTTTAGTGCTTCAATTTCTGCATCGACACCAATTTTAGAAGGGGGCAGGCCGGGAACTCCCATTTCCATACGAATGTATTTTAATCCGGTTTCCTCTTCAACCAGATTTACAAGAGCAACAATCTCACGAATAGATGCTTTCCCCACATTGGGAATTCGTAATTCAGATATTTTTGAATCGACAACAGTTTTGTCGAAAGGAGAGTTGTTTATCATTTTGTTGTTTTTATGTTATCAAAAAAGAAATACTATTTCATCCAGAGAATAGATGAAATAGTATTTAAGTTACACAGAAACAGATGTTTTGCTGTTAATGTTGAGTCGAAATTTTACCGGAAATTAAAATCCGAAATCGGGTTTAATTGCCTCTAACCAGGCGGCAATTCTTTCATCGGTTAATTCCGGTTCGAAATCTTCGTCAAGTGGTAATCCTATGAATTTACCATCAACAATTGCATCCGATTCTTCAAATTCGTAACCATCGGTAGCAACCTGTCCGGATAATGTTGCCCCGTGTTCCATCAGTTTTTTTCCGAGTAAGCCAATGTGGTCGACAAAACCGTGTGCATATGTAACGTGGTCGCCCAATCCGAAAATGGCAACTGTTTTTTTACTGTAATCGGTTTTGGCAATTTCGGGCATAAATTTGCCCCAGTCGTTGTTCGAGTAGGTCGAATCCCAAGTGTCTTTTCCAACGGTTGAAAGCCCGAAAATAATTTTATCGAACTTTTCGATATCGGAAACAGAGGCATCTTTAACGGCTACCATTTCTACGTTGTTTTCGCCAATAATCTCTTTAATTTTATCTGCTACGCGGTTTACCGCACCACCAAGCGGGCCATAAAAAATTGCTATTTTGCTCATATTATTCTAATTTATTTATTGATTATGAATATTTAAATTTCCTCTTTCGTATTCACCAAGAATTGAAAGACTTGATGCGCTTTTTAATACCTGATGAATGGCTTTGTCGTAATTATCCGAATTGTCCCATTCAATATCGACATGAAACGTATATTCGTTTGGTTTCCCTATTTTGGGTACCGATTGAATTTTTGTCAGGTTAATTTTGTTCTCGGCGAACGTATTTAACACTTTTGCCAGTGCTCCGTGAAAATGGCCAACCTCGAAACAAATCGATGCCTTGTTTGACTCTTTTGTCAGGTTCCCATGTTTCGACAATATAAGAAAACGTGTATAGTTTTTCTTATTGGTTTCAACCCCTGTATCTAATATCTCGAGTTTATAAAGTTCTGCCGAACGTAAATTCCCAATTGCTGCTGCATTTAATAAATTGTCTTCAGCAATTTTTTTTGCCGAGCCGGCCGTGTCGAGTGCTTCGTGCAATTTTGCGTTGGGAAAGTGCGATTCGATGTATTCTAAACTTTGCTGAATGGCAATGGGATGCGAATAGATGTCGGTAATGTCTTTTGTTTTCACTCCCGGTTTTACCATTAAATTCATTTGAATGTGAATGTAAACTTCACCAATAATTCGTAAATGATAGTCGCGTATAAGTTGATAATTTTTTAGTAAACTTCCGGCAATGGAATTTTCTATTGCCATAACTGCAATGTCAACTTTATCGTTATCTATTAATTCGCAAACGCTTGTAAACGATTTGCATTCAACAACTTCAATCTCTTCTTTAAAATATTTAAGTGCAGCTTCTTCGTGAAAAGAGCCTGCAATACCTTGTACGGCTATTCGTTTCATTCAATGTTTTTTAGTGCATCAAAGATATAAAAACTTTGTTTGCACATTAATTAATCCCAGTGGCTTTGTGTATGAATTTGTAGCGATAAACAAAGCTAGTTCATTTCGATTAATCAAAATAGTAAAATTTGCAACTTTTTAAATTAATCAAATCATAGATTTGGCGAGGTAGGATATGAGTTGTAATGCTCAAATAACTTACGAACTCGCTA
>JALUZN010000104.1 GCA_027011835.1 Draconibacterium sp.
GATTTATAAATTATACTTAATTGGGTATTTTACAAATATATTTTAAACAAAACTTGCATTATTCAAATAATCAAAGCTTATCTTAACACTTTCAAAAGGATCTAAATCTTTGAAACGATCTTGTTCAACAAAAAACAACTTCATTCCGGCGATATCTTTTACACCAAAAATACTTTTGAAATCGATTCTTCCTGTTCCTACCGGAGCAAAAAACTGATCGTCGGAATTTGCCATATCTTTTACATGGAAAAGTTCGAATCTACCCGGATGTTTTTTTATAAAATCAACCAGATTTTGTCCTCCTTTTGTTACCCAATATAAATCGAGTTCGAATGTGACCAGTTTTGGGTCGGTTTCGGCAAGTAAAACATTCATTCCCATTTGATTATCCATTTTTTCGAATTCGAATGCGTGGTTGTGGTAACCAAACCGAAGGTTGTATTTTTTTGCAATTTCGCCCAGTTTGTTAAATTTCTCGGCAACGGCTTTGTAGCCGTCAATATTTTGTCTTAGAGGTGCAGCAAGATAAGGATAAACAATATATTTACAACCTGCTTCGGCGGCATCGGTAAACGTTTTATCAGCTGTATCGAGGTCGCAACCCGAGTGACTGCTGTTAAGTTTTATTCCAAGACCGTTTAGTTTATCGGCAAAAGCTTTTGGTTTCATTCCGTAAAAAGTACTGTCGGCAATTGAATACCCGGCAGCTTCAACTGAATTGTACCCAATTTCGGACAAACGGCTCAGTGTTCCGTTTAAGTCTTGTTTAATTTTATCGCGTACCGTGTAGAGTTGTAACCCAATAACTTTTTCTTTTGAACACGAAATCATTGGAATAACCATACTTCCCGCAGTAAATGCAGCTGTTGTTTTCAAAAATCCCCGTCGATTAGCCATAATTTAAAAGTTTTGTCAGATTATTAATTTGATTATTTCTTATCAAAAATAGACAAATGATTGAAACTAAGGAAGATTAAATCTATTTTCTTTTAAAAAACAGGAACCCAATACCCGGGAAAAAACCTGAAAGTGTTTTAGAGTCGGTGCCCGAATAGAATTGGTTAGTGGTCATATTTTATGCGACCACAGAATGTTAAAGGTGAGTTAGAGGTGACACTTTAAACTATAATTTCAAACTAACTCCGCCGCTTACAATTGTTCCATAATCGGGATATCCGGCAACGGTTTGAAATTTTTTGTTTAACAGGTTTTTTACTTCAATATAAAACCTAATATTCTTATTATGCCCGGTTTTATACCCCGTGGTTAAATCGATATTGGTAAAATTGCCTAATGGCGCTTTCCCAAATTCCTGAATATATTTTTTATCGACAAACCTGTCGTTTTTGTATGCTCCGGTATAGTTGATAAAAGCATTAAAATCGAAATTTGATTTCGTGAACATTGCACCAATATTGCCGATAAACAGAGGCAATTCATCGTCTTTTGTCCATTCCGATTTCTGTTTTGTCTCTCCTTTCATTAGGGTTGCATTGGCAAAAAACTGTAGCCAATTTGTCAACAAAAAATGTGATTCTAATTCAACGCCATAGTTCCTTTTATCTTCATTTTTATACAATTCAACAATATCTCCATTATCGAGTTCCACTGTTTTTCCACTGTAATCGATGGCATCTAAACGCGAAACCATAAACGCACTAACTGTTATATCTCCACGGTTGTGAAACGATTTTATAAGTCCGAAATCGAGGTTTGTACGTTTTTCGTTTTCCGGTTTCTCGCCCGTTTCGGTAATGGCTCCTGTGCGTGGCGAAACCACTCCAGCACTCACGTTGCCGTGTACCGACAACATTCTTTCGAAAGTGCGGGTAACGCCTGCCAGTGCCGACCAAACAGGAGGTTGCCACTCGTTTGTAATGGGTTTTACATTTGTAAATTTGCCTCCCGAGCCCTCGATGGCAAAACCGCCCCATTCGTTAAAATAGTCTTGAGCTATTCGAAACCCTGCGTCAAGCAGCCATTTCCCCAACCGCTGCTGGTTGGTTAACACGCCCGACCAGGTATATATATCGGCCCGGTTTCCGTGATAATATCTTTTCCCTTCGGGTGCTTCCCAGTGGTTTAGCAAAACTCCGGCCCGTAAAACATTTGTTTTGCTCAATTTCCAGGCATTGATCTGATTTATTGTAAACTCATTTTCAAGTTCGTGGTATTGAGTTTTATCTCCTGTTTTTATGTTTTCAATAAAATACTCCGGGTTTTTATGGAGATAATTAATCTGCAATTCGCCTGAATATTTTGCTGCCGACCTGAACTCTGTTTTCGATGAGAGTAGAAGTGTAGTAAGCGGTTTGTAATGCTCTTTAGCAGTAAGTAACTTTTTTGCTGCCGGATAAATCGGGACAGTTAATTCGCGTTTCCCATCGACATAAAATAATTTAACCGAAGTTTTTATTTTGTCGTTTATTTTCCACCCCAAAGCACCGTTGAAATTACCAATTCGCTCTTCTCCGTTTCTCTCTTTCGGGCCGTTTGTTCCAAATATATTAGCTCCAATTGTGTACTCTATTTTTTCGGTTGAAGCTCCATGAATAATGCCTGTCTCGAAAGTCGAAAGCGAACCGTACTTAAAATGGATGTCAGTCTCAGGAGTAGTAAATTGGCGGGTTTTTACATCGATAACTCCGGTTAACGGCGAAAGACTTTTTAATAACGAAGAAGAGGAACGGTCGATTTTTACTTCGCTTATTGTGTTGGTATTCAGTAAAAAGGCAGTTTCGTAAAACTCTCTTTGCACAATTCCGTCAACCGAATATGTAGGGTAGGGATACGTTTGTCCGCGTACCGAAACAAACTGTTTTATCTTTCTGCCGCGCGTTTCGGTTAATGCTCCGGGAATGTATTTCATTGCATCGATTAACGTAACCGTTCCCTGGCGGCTCATATCTTTTGCCGACACAACAGACGTGGCCGATTTTAACGAAACCGGTTCAACCGTTACCCGGTTTAAAATCCGTTTTTCGGCTCCGGTTCCTACTATCGATACTTCATCTATTTTTTTTATCGCTTTCTGCAAAAAAAACTTTTGGGTGAAATCTGTTCCCGCTTTTAATTTTATGGTTCGTTTTATCGAGGTATAGCCAACCCGGGAAACGGAAAGAACATAACGGCCGCTATTGGAGAATTCTAACTCAAAATATCCATCGCTGTTGGTTGTGTTGCCCGAATGAACCGGTAGCAACAAAACATTTACATTCTCAATGGGAGCACGGGTTTCACTGTCGAGAACAACCCCCGATATTTTATTTTGAGAATAGAGACTTAAAGGTAGCAGAGAAAATAAAATAAAATATAATGCTATGGTTTTATCGCTCATTTCGTACAAAGAATTTCAAAATATATTTATTCATTTTAAACTGAGCCAAAAATAATAAATCATCGCTACTAATTATTCGAAGTAGCAACTGACAGGGATATATTTACTGTGTGAGGGATAAATTTAACAGGAAAGTAATGAATGGACAGTAAATAGTTACTTATACTCTCTGGCCACGTTAATCATACGAAACAAATTTTCTTCCGGTGTGAGTGCTGGAATGGCGCAACCGGCATTTAAAATTATATGAATACCCGTATATTTACCCAATTATTATTATCTTTGAAATAAAAATAGAAGTATGTCATTAATTAACTTTATAGAACAGTTCCCCGATGAGGAAAGC
>JALUZN010000105.1 GCA_027011835.1 Draconibacterium sp.
ATTTACTTTTTGTTTGACAATTAAATAGAGAGTAATGTTCAGATTAACTGAATTGAACGACAATGAGCTCGTTCAAAAATTTATCGAAGGCGATCAAAATTCACTTGAAATTTTAATACGCCGTCATAAAAGCAGAGTGTTTTCGTATATTTTGCTAATTGTGAAAAATCAGGAGTTGGCAGAGGACATCTTTCAGGAGACCTTTATAAAAGTAATTCGCTCGTTAAAGAGAGGGAAATATATTGATAATGGAAAATTTGTGTCGTGGGTGTTGCGCATTTCGCACAACCTCGTTATCGACCATTTCCGAAAGGAAAAACTGAAAGGTACAATCTCGAATGATAACTCGGAGATTGATATTTTCAATTCCAAAAAGTTTTCGGAAGATACAATTGAAGACCAGCTTGTAACCAATCAGATTTTAAGCGAGGTGCGCGAGTTGATTAAAGAGTTGCCCGACGATCAACAGCAGGTAATTTATATGCGCCATTATATGGAGCTTAGTTTTAAAGAGATTGCCGACCAAACGGGTGTGAGCATAAATACGGCGCTCGGGCGTATGCGATATGCACTGATTAATCTCAGAAAACTGATAGAGGAAAAGAATTTAGTATTGACAAAGATTTAACTGTTGTTAACACAATAATTTGTTGCGGAGGGCGTTATTGAGGTAAATAAAACAATATTTTAATTGCCTATGAAAAAAAGCTCTACCTTAATTTATTTTGTTAATAATTTTAAAACTGAAAAAGAGACTCAAAAGAGGGTCGATAGTGAAAGTGATTATGCATTATTAGCAAAGATGGACTTTGAGCCATCGGAACGTTCAATCGAAAATATTCTGAATTTTGCCCGTTCTTACGAAGTTTTAGAAACCGAGAGTTCGGGGTATGTTGAAATGAATTTGAATTAAAGAAAAAGCATCCGTCAATCAGGCGGATGCTTTTTTTGTATGTTGAGCATGCTAATGTTGGCTCACTTTAAAATTTTGGTTGGTTCAAAGTTTAAATAAATTTTTTGGATTAAACCGTAACTTCATAGAGTAAATTAGCAGCTCCCTAAATACATCAAGCAATTGGCAACTATTGGTTTCGAGAACAAAACTTGTTTTGTTTGTCATTAAATTATGAAAAGTTAAGCTATTGATTAAAACTACCATGTGCGAGAGTATACGTGGTGGTGTGAGAGGGCAGAGGAGTAATCCTCCTAGCTCAATTGATTTTAAATCCTATTATTTGATTATCAATTGCTATGGTAAGATATTTTAACGATAAGCTTATTCACAAGAATAGATTCAGTAGGTAATAGTAGGTTTTTTGGTATTAAAGCAGGAATTACCTTATTTTTATCCAGATTAAACGGCTACTGTTTAGTATCATAAAAATTTAAAATGAACCGAATTTGTAAATTATTCGATATAAAATATCCGATTATTCAAGGTGGGATGGTTTGGTGCTCGGGCTGGAAACTTGCTTCGGCAGTAAGTAATAACGGGGGACTGGGACTATTAGGTGCCGGGTCGATGCACCCCGAAACACTGGAAGAGCATATTTTGAAAACGCAAGCAGCAACTTCAAAGCCATTTGGTGTGAATGTGCCGTTGATGTACCCCGAGATTGATAAAATAATGGAAATTATTGTGCGCAATAAAGTTCCTGTGGTTTTTACCTCGGCGGGTAGCCCGAAGAAATGGACAGGCTGGTTAAAAGAGCGCGGGGTAAAAGTTGCCCATGTGGTTTCGAGTTCGGCGTTTGCCGAAAAGTGCGAAGCTGCAGGGGTAGATGCCATTGTTGCCGAAGGTTTCGAGGCGGGTGGACATAACGGACGCGAGGAGACAACAACATTAACACTTATTCCGTCGGTGCGAAAAGCAATCCGGTTGCCGTTAATTGCTGCCGGTGGAATTGGAAGTGGTGCATCGATGCTTGCCACAATGGTTCTTGGTGCCGAGGCTGTTCAAATCGGGTCGCTGTTTGCCGTTGCAGAAGAGTCGTCGGCACATCCCGATTTTAAAAAGTTAGTTACTCAACTGGGAGAGGGCGATACAAAGCTGACATTAAAAAAGCTGGCCCCGTCGCGGCTGGTAAAGAATGCTTTTTTCAACTTGGTTGAAGAGGCGGAAAATCAGGGGAAATCGGCGCGCGAATTGTTTAAGATAGCCGGAAAGGGGAGAAGTAAACAAGGAATTTTTGAAGGAGATATAGAGAACGGAGCACTTGGAATTGGTCAGGTTTCGGCACAAATTACCCGTATTATTCCCGTTTCAGAAATTATGCAAAACTTAATTTCGGAATATAATTCAGCAAAAGAGACGATTAAAGAGTTTCCCGAATTTTAGTCAACTTCAATGTGTAATTCTTGGGATAGAGAAATTGTTATCGGAAAAAGTTCCGCAATAAAAAGTGCGTGAACAGCCCTCTATTTTCCAATAAAATCTTTTAATCGGCTAATATAAATTTGCCCGTAAACATAGCCACCTTTTTCGGTGGTATGGCAAAAATCGGGTGACCAGATCGAATCGGCCCGAACCACTCTTATTTTTCCTTTTTGCGGACTGTTTTTGGTAAATACCAGTTTCATCTTTCGTTTTACCGAATGACTTTTATCGTAACCCTTTACAATGTTTAATTGGCTGCCTGTTCCCTCCTGATTTACCGAATAGCCCCAACCACATTCAATATAGCAGTCGGTGCCGTACACATTTTTATTGTTTACCCACACTTCGAATCCTTGCCAGTGGCCATCCCACGGCAGCGTATATTCGTTGTTGCCGGTGGCTTCAATTTCAACAAAACTTTTCCCCGAGATATTTCCCTGTTGATAATCGTAAAGCCAGTCGGTAACTTCAATGGTGCCAACATTGTGAAACTTTGCAGCCAATTGCCGGTGGATAATGTTGTACCCCCAAAGTGCACGGCGCCGGTAATTCGATAAGCCGGGCTGGGCAAGTAACAGTTGAGTTTGCGGTGCAATTTTTTGAAGTTTTGTAATTAGCTCTTCGTACTGTTTTTTGTAGCCCGATAAATTGCGTACGGCACATTCGGCACCCGTTAAATCGCTGTAACTGTTTACGTTTAATAGTTGTTCCGGTGTGAGAGGCTCGAGCCAGGTAACTTTTCCGGTTTGCAAATCAACCGTTTCTATTTCGCGGCAAACCACCTGCCGGTTATCGCCGTGGTAAGTGCCAATTCGAATAATATCGCCGGGAGCAACGTCCGACCCGGCAATTTGCGGGCAGGTTAACGAAAACCTTCCGGCCGACGAAATTAAACCTGTACAAAGCTGAATGGTGTAGTCGTTTGTAGATTTGTTGAAGGTAACTTTATCGAGTTCGAGTGCCCAAAGTTGTTTCACCTCTTCTTCGGTTAATCCGGTAACTGTGCGTTTCACTTTTCGTTCGCTAAAAGCCCAGTCGTCGTTTGTGGCACTTTCGTTAACCAAAATGTCGGGCATAAATTGTTCGAAAAAACCGTTATAATCGTTAATGCCATCGTTATCGAGCAGGCTGGCAAGTTGCCATCCGCCAATTCCGGCATTCATAAAATTATGAAACCGGTTAGCTGCAAAATTGATGATGAAGTAGGGATTTTCGCCATCAATAATTTCTATTTCGAAATGCCGTTTTTTTGCCGTGGTAAATTTATGAATCCAAAAAGCATCCCTGTCAAT